>JBBIMN010000007.1:12022-19693 GCA_037444385.1 Acidobacteriota bacterium
GGAAAATGTGCCGGATAACGTGCTGGTTGTTGTTGACGAAGCCTACAAGGAGTTCGTGAAGGAACCGGACTTTGCTTCAGCCAGCGCTTTGCTGAAAGAGCACCCGAACCTTCTGGTGCTCGGGACTTTCGCCAAGGCTTACGGTCTCGCGGGATTACGCGTGGGTTATGGCTTCGGCCATCCGGAGCTTCTGGCAATTCTTCATAAGGCGCGCTCCCCGTTCAATACAAGTTCAATCGCGCAGGTGGCGGCCATAGCGGCGCTGGAAGACGGTGATTTTGTCCGCGAGGCAGTTGAGTTCAACGGCAAGGAGATGAAGAGGGTCCGCGCGGAACTGAACAGGATGGGGTTTCCCTACACACCTTCGGTTACGAACTTCCTGCTGGTGGATGTCCCAATGGCTTCCACCGAGTGCTACCGAAAGCTTTTGATGGAGGGCGTAATCGTAAGGCCGATGGAGGGATGGGGGTTCCCCAACTCGATCAGGGTGACCCTTTACACCCGCGAAGGCAACGACAGGTTCCTGGCGGCCTTGGCGAAGGTCACGGCCCGCTGAAAAAGGAGCTTTGGTGGCGGAGGACGAGCTTAGGGAACTCTCGGCGCTTCGGGTCGTGGCGGAAGTCGCAGTGGATGGCGTGGCGATTTTTAGCCGGAACGAGCAGATAGATTTTGCCAATGCCGCGTTCGCCAGAATGTACCGCCTTTCCTATGGCACCCAACTCGCTGGGCGGCCGTGGGCAAGCCTCTTCGAGCCTGAGTGGGCCCGCTACATTCAAACGGCCTGCTTTGACGAAGCTGGCGAGCACACCTGGTCCGGCCGCATCGTCGGGCGCCGCCCGGATGGGGCTCCTTTCGAGATGGAAGCCTCCTTTACTCCGCTGCCCAGCCGGCACGGCGTACTTCTCATAGCCAGGGACGTGAGCGATAGGGTTCGCGCCGAGATGGAACTGCGTGAGGCCAGGGCGCTTTTCAAGGCAATCATTGACCAGATGCCACGGGTGGCCATCATGGGGTTCGGGCGTGACGGCACAATGATCCATTGCAACGAAACCGCTCAGGCCCTCTATGGTCTCCCTTCCGGATCGGGGCCATCTCCGTCTTTTCGTGACATTCTAAAGGAGGGGGAAAGGCTCGCCGAGTTAGAACTGGCGGTAAAGCTTGCATGGGAAGAGGGCTTGGGAAGTCATCCGAGGACGTGGCAACACGCTTCAGCCGATGGGCCAAAGTGGCTTCTCTCTACGGTCTTTCCCGCCGTTGTCCAAGGAGGAGCCACGGAGGTCCTGCTGGTGGACGTGGATGTAACGCGTGAAATTAAGTCCAGCGAGGCCCTTCGCGAAAACGAAGCCAGAATGCGCTTTATCCTTGAGCAGCTTCCGGGGGTCTACTTCTACGTCCAGGACGCCGCATCAGGGCACTGGACATATATCTCTCGAGGCATAGAAACCGTGACAGGATATCCGCCGGAGTATTTCCAGGGGCCGCACGAATCAATTTCCACGGACCATCCAATGAACACCGAAGCCGAGCGAATCGCCGCGCGCATTCAAACCGAAGGAATAGAGGCCGGGCCATACCGTTGCGAGATCGCCCACCGGGATGGCAGCCGGCGCGTTCTTGAAGTTCTGGAGAGACCGGTTTTCGATGGCGGCCGCGCCATGGAGGTATTCGGCTTGGCCGTGGATATCACGGAGCGAGTGAAGCTGGAGGACCGGCTTTCGGCTTTTCAGCGCCAGGAATTCATGGGCAACGTCAGCCGTGGTGTGGCAAGGCAAATATCGAGTCCCTTGATGGCGATATTCTCAACGCTGGAGGCTTTGCAGAACAAACTCAAGGGCGACCGCGACGTTTCAGCGTTTCTACATGTTTTAAGGCAGCAAGGCCAGCGCTTGACCAAGCTTATGAACGACCTTGTCCTGTTAGGGGAAACCGAGACGGCTCCGCGCGGTCCCTGCGACCTTGTCCCTCTGGCTCACGAGGTGGGCGGCTTCGTAGCTAAATTCCCGGGGCATGAGGGTGCCCAGGTGCGGCTTGAAATGCCTCCCGATCCGGTGATCTCGCTGATCTGTCCCGCCCGCGTTCGGCAGGCCCTCTACCAGCTTCTTGATAACGCGCTGGCCTTTTCTCCCAGGCCCGGCACGGTTAAGATAGTTCTGCGCAAAGAAGGCGGCGACGCGGTTTTTGAAGTCCGGGATGAAGGTCCGGGATTTAAGGAGGAGTCAAAAGAACGGCTCTTCGCGCCCTTTTTTACCACCCGCGAGGACGCTCCCGGTTTAGGACTGGCGCTGGCTGAAAGAGTGGCTTTGGACCATGGCGGCCGCCTTGAGGCGCGCAACAACACGCCGGGCCATGGTGCGACCTTCAGCCTGTTTCTTCCGCTTCTTCAGTAGGACTTCATTCTTAGCACTCCATTCCGGAAATACGCTGGCATTCGACCGCCGCTGCATCCCGCGGGGCGGCGTTGCTCGGGCTTGGCGTACGGCAGGCCAGTACGCCGGCGTCCTCGCGCCTTGCCCGGCGGGCGCACCGGCGCCCTCGGTGCGTCACCGTATTTCCGAAACTGAGCACTTAGTTGGAGCCTGCCATGGCGCTATCGTTATCTAGCGCTTTGGCGGCTATTCTCGCGCAACCTTGAATCTGCCTTTCAGTTCTATCCTCTTGGCATAGGAAGGAGCGCTCCTCCGCTGCAGCAGATGTCAACGCCGGTAAGGTGGCGGCTGGAACCGCTTGCCAGAAAGAGGACCGCGGCTGCGATGTCCTCTGCTTCGGCCACGCGCCTGAGTGGCACCGCCGCGACAATCGCGGCCTCGCGCTGTCTCAGCGACTCCTCGCTCATCGGTGTGCGCACCCAACCGGGCGAAACGAGATTGACTCTTATGGCGGGCGCCAGCTCCTGGGCAAGCGACGCCACCATTGACTGCACGGCGCCTTTGCTTCCCGCGTAGTGGGAATGGCCAGGCTCGCCTCGCTGTCCCGCCGTGCTGCCTATGAAAATCAGGCTGCCCGCTGTCATTCGCCTGGCCGCTTCACGGCTCAAGTAGTAAGAGGAAAAGGTATTGGTCCTGAACATCACCTCCAGCGTTTCCTTATCCATTGTTCGTATAGGGCCGTCGTTCCAGATGCCGGCCGAGTGGACCATGACGTCAATTCCACCGAGCGCCCTTTCCGCTTCGGTGATGACTTTTACGCAGCCCTCCTCCGAGGTGAGATCGGCACAAATGGGGAAGAATCGGCCTGGAAACGCCTTTGCCATGTCTTCAATGGCGGCCAGACCGAAGCGGTAGTGGGCCGCAATGATAGAACCCTGGCCGGCAAAAGCCCCGGCGCAAGCCAGCCCGATCCCGCTTGACGCACCTGTCACCAGTACGCGTTTCGCTTTTAGGTCCCCAAAAACGATTTCAGCCAAATGTGATGTCATATGACATTCTCCTCTTTGGTCCCAATGTCAAGGGCCATTCCGTCATAGGCCGCCTCGACGCCTTGGGGAAGAGTCTTCGACAGTTCCGTGTAGTCCAGCTCGTGCCCCATATGGATCAGGAAAGTGCGCCGGGGGCGAACGGTTTCGATTACGGCAAGCGCTTCGCCTACAGTCATGTGAGTGGGATGCTCGGGGCTGTATCGAAGCGCGTTAATTACAAGAACATCAAGGCCGCCAAGCGTTTTCAGCGCCGTGGGAGGAACCCGCTTGCAGTCGGTCAGGCAAGCAAAACCATCCATCCTGTATCCGGTCACTGGCATTGAGCCGTGGTCACCCAGAAGCGGAACCACGTGAAGGCCCATCAAATCGAATGGGCCGGTGACGGCCCTTGGCTCGATCTTGGGGCGTCCTCCCCCTTCCGGTATATTCTCGAAGGCGTACCAAAAGGTTTTGCGAATGCCCTCTAGCGTCTCCAGCGTTCCATATATCGGTATTGGGCACCCCTGGCGGTAAGCATAAACGCGGGTGTCGTCGAGACCGAAAATATGGTCAGCATGGTGGTGGGTGAAGAGAACCGCGTCAATCCTGTTGATGTGGTGGCGAAGGGCTTGTTGTCGAAAATCGCTTGAAGTGTCTATCAGAATCGAGGCTCCTCTGTGCTGAACCCAGACCGACTGGCGTAGACGGCTGTTCTTGTGGTCCCCGGACAGACACACCCTGCATGCGCATCCTGGGACAGGAACGCCCGTGGAAGTGCCCGTGCCAAGAAATGTGACACGCATAACTCCACCCCTGTTAAAGGATACCACCGTTTATCCAAATCATGCACGCCGACCAATTCCAACAAATGCGATGTCATTTGACATTTGATATCGAAAGTATTACCATTCTTTCATGGGGATGGAGAGCTTTGCCGAGTGGGATGGCAGAAGTTGGTTTGTAATGAGGCTGGACTATGGATGGGATGTTCCGGCTCACCCGCTTCTAGGCAACCACAGGTTATTTCCTAAGGGGCCGGGTGCTTTGGATCTTGAGCTTGCTTTGGGGGCTTGGATAACAAACGAGATCAATGAAGAGGAACCGTTGCAAAATGGCCATGCACCGGTGGTCTGGGGGGCTGAGGCGCTTCTAGATCTCAGCCACCGCTCGCGTTCCAACGAATTCTCCCGTTTGTCGCGAGCGATTGGGTCAAAGGAGGGCACCGTACTTTGCGCCCGCTTTCCGAGAACATTTTCGATGGTGCTTGAGGCGGTAAGGCGGGAGAGATTGCTTGCTGGCTGGGCGGAAATGGAGACGAGCGGAGAGACGCCGCCGCTTTACAAGAGGCTCAATCATGACGAACCCTCCTACTATCTGCATCTTCGTCTGGAGTGGGAAACGGGCGTTGCCCGCGCCCGAGCCACTTCGGTACTGCCGGAAGCCGGTGGCCTGATGGCCAGGGATGGAGAAATCCGCCCCGCCACTCTTGCCAAGCACCTGGGCGTCACTTCCGGCGCTGCGCGTTCCTACCTTGTCTGGATGGAGGGTGCCGGGCTGGCGCGCCGTGTGCCGAATGGTGCTTACGCGCTACGCCATCACGGGCTTCGCGAATTGTTCGTTTCTCACAAGGCCCTGGCCCAAGATGACAATTTCTCAATGGCTAGCCATAAAATGAGTGACTGGGTCGAGATAGACTGACGTTGATAAAGAACTCGGTGGCTGTTACGCTATCACGCGGAGGATAGATAGGTGCGCGCCTTTCTTGCCGTTGAATTTCCGGCCCTCGTTTTAGCCGCGCTCGCTGAACTTGCGGCGGAGCTCAAGGCCGAAGCCGCAGGAGCGAAATGGGCCGCCCCCGGCCAGCTTCATGTAACCCTCAAGTTTTTCGAGGACATTCGCGATGTGCAACGGCCTAGCGTTGACAAGGCCGTGGAAACCGTTTGCCTGGAAACATCCCCGTTTTTCATTGCGGTTAGAGGGGCTGGCGGTTTCGGTTCCGGCGGGGCACTGCGTGTTATCTGGGCCGGCGTTGAAGACGAAGCTGCCAATCTTAACTCATTCGAGGCACGCTTGGCCGCTTCGCTTGAAAGGACAGGATTTCCCGGGGAGGACAAGCCGTTCCACCCTCACGTCACCCTGTGCCGGTTTCGCCAGCCCAACCGCGCGGCGGAACTGAAGGCTAGGCTTGAATCGCTTAAAACGTTCGATGGGGGAAGGTTTCAGGTGGATGAAGTTGCGCTCTTCTCATCCGTGCTCCACCAGTCAGGTCCAGTATATACGCGATTACGACATTATCCTTTAAGGAAAGACACATGAGGTCAATTGACATTGTCCTTTTGCTCGGCTCCTATCTGCTAGGAGCCATTCCCTTTGGCTATATGTTTACCAAGTGGCGAACCGGGTTGGATATACGGAAACAGGGCTCTGGAAACATTGGAGCCACGAATGTTATGCGAACCCAGGGGCTCCTTTGGGGCGCTGTGACCCTTGTCCTGGATTTCAGCAAGGCGGCTCTTGCGGTCAACAGTTGTAGGTTTTGGGGGGACGTTTCCTGGATGGCGGCCGCTGGAGGTTTCGCCGCCGTGCTTGGCCACTGTTTCCCCGTTTATATAGGCTTCAAGGGCGGAAAAGGGATAGCCTCCGCGTTCGGCGCATTCATCTTCATTTCACCGGCCGCCGCTCTTGCCGGAGCCGCAGTTTTTATCGTCGTAGTCGTCTTGACCAGGCTCGTTGCGCTTGGCTCGATTTGCGGCTCATTGGCATTCGGCGCGACGCTTTTCGCTCTGCGCTGGCTTTATGGCTTGTATGACATCACAACGTGCTGGGCTGGATTGGCGGTAGCCCTTTTGATCATTGTTCGCCATCGCAAAAACATATGGAACATGATTCGCCGGCAGGAGCCGCGCCTTGGCAAACGCGGCAAGGATTCACGGCCCGCTGGCGAAATGGAGAGAACCGATGGCTGATGAGAGCCGCGTGGTTATTTGGGGAGCCGGTTCCTGGGGTACGGCACTGGCGCTGCACCTACTGAAAAGCGGCGCTCGTGTCGCTCTGTGGGTTTTCGAGGAAGACCAATTTGAGATCATCTCCAGGCGCCGTGTAAGCCCTGACTTTCTTCCAGGATTTTCGATCCCGGAAAATCTGGAACTTTTCAACGATTCAGCGGCCCCTCCTTTCGCCGCGCAGTTCTGGGTATCGGTGGTTCCGACCCAGCACCTTCGCGCCCTTTGGACCCAAATAGGGCCGCGCTGTCCCGAAGGCGCCGTCGTGATTTCGGCCTCAAAAGGCATTGAAAACGGCACTTCCCTTTCTCCCAGCTCGATACTGGAAGAGACCCTTCCCGTCTCCAGCGCCCCTGTCGTTGCTCTTTCGGGCCCCTCTTTCGCCGTTGACCTTTGCAAGGGAGACCCTACGGCCGTTGTCTTCGCATGCCCTGATACTGAGCGGGCGCGGAAAGCGCAGGCGCTTTTCTCTAGTGGCCACTTTCGAGGCTATGTCAGCAGCGACCGCACCGGCGTTGAGCTGGGTGGCGCGGCAAAAAACGTCATCGCACTGGCCTGCGGCGTGGCCGCGGGGCTTGGCTTCGGCCCAAACGCGATGGCGGCAATCATCACACGGGGCTTGAGGGAGATCGTTCGTCTGGGCATAGCCCTTGGTGCCCAAGGCGAGACCTTTTCAGGCCTTTCGGGCGTCGGGGATCTCGTGCTCACCTGCACCGGGAGCGAGAGCCGCAACAGGGGCGTCGGCGTCCGGCTTGGCAAAGGCGAAAAGCTTGGGCAAATTCTCTCTTCCATGAAAATGGTCGCCGAGGGTGTCCCCACGACCAAGTCGGTGGCCGATCTAGCCCGCAAATCGGGCGTGGAGATGCCAATAACTTTTGTGATAGAGCGGATTCTCTTCGATGACCTTGAGCCCAGGATCGCGCTCAAGGAGCTGCTCGCGCGTGGCCTGAAGACCGAAATGGCGTAATTATCGGATGGGAAGTGGAATGGCTCTGGTATTGGTTTGCGACGACAATCAGGACATCCGCGAGATGGCCGCCTTCATCCTTCGAGAAGACGGTTTCAGCGTCGTGGAAACCGGCAGAGGCCAATCCGTGCTGCCGCTGGTCGCGCGCCATAGGCCGGACGTCATCCTTCTAGACCTTCGGCTGCCGGATATGGACGGCTACGAGATACTCAGCGCCCTCAAATCAATGCCAGGCCAAGCGGCGCTTCCCGTGATTGTCTTTTCAGCCAAGAGCGGCAGCGAGGACGTTGAAATGGCCCGCTCCCTTG
>JBBIMN010000008.1:0-1670 GCA_037444385.1 Acidobacteriota bacterium
TGCCGGGTGACGGGCCATTTTGCTTGAACGCTTCATTCACCAGCATTCCCCGGCCACTCCTAATATCCATCGCGGGATTGGGGCACCCATCTTGGCCCTGGCGCTTTTTCACGGAATATGGCACAGTTGTGGCATGAACGTTTTCTGGCGAAGGGCGCCAGCGCGGCAACCCGGCGAGGACAAGACCAGCACACAAGAGCAGTACCAGCGCTTTCAGCGGCTTCTTTCCCTGAACAACGAAGCTCTTGAGCTCATCGCCGGCCTTCAGGAGGACCTGCGTTTCGTCCCTCCCCGCCGCGACGTTCTTGGCGAAAGGCTCCAACAGATTTTTGGCACCGCGGAGACGGTCGTCGCCACGCTGGAAGGCATGCTCGGCCAAAGCCACCCGAAGCTGAAGCACAGGCTTTCCGTCTTCAAAACGGAGGCCGAGAGTTTTCTCGCGTTCGAGGAGGAGCGGGCCGAAAGGCGGCTGGCCGCCTCCTTGAGCGAAATAGGCATGAGTGACGCGAGCGATGCTGGGGACAAGGCGGCAGCCCTGGGAGAAGTAAAGAACGGCCTCGGATTGCCTGTTCCCGACGGTTACGTCGTAACGACGGAAGCCTACTGGCGCTTCTTCGGCCTTCCCTCCTGGCAGACGGTTCGCGACACTCAAAGGGGCCTGTCGCCAGACGATATGGAGGGAATCAAGCGCGCCTCTGAAACGCTGATGGCTATGGTACGCGAAGCTTCGCTCCCTCGCGCGGCGGAGGTGGCCATAGAGGAGCGCGCGAAGTTTCTTGGAGAAAAGGCCGGCGGCTTCGCGGTGCGTTCCTCCGCCGTGGGCGAGGGCGGCGAGCGGACATTCGCCGGCCAATTCTCAAGCCTGCTCAACGTCGTCCCGCCGGACGCCGTGCAAGCCTACAAAGAGGTGGTGGCAAGCCGCTTTTCCGAAAGGGCGCTCTTCTACAGGCTTTCGCGCGGACTGTTGGACCGGGACGGCCCGATGGCCGTGCTTGTTCTTCCACTCCTTCGGGCGAGGGCGGCGGGCATTCTCTACACCCGAAACCCAGCCAATCCCGGCGGGCCTGACCTTTGGATCACCTCGGCCTTCGGCCTTGGGCTTGACATAGCGAGCGGCCGCTCGTCCGCCGACCTCTTCGTGGTAGCCAGGGGGCGGTCACACCCGGTCGTGGAGCAACGCCTCTGCGTGAAGGAAAAGCGGGTGGACGCGGCCGAACACGGCGGCCTCGCGCTGAAGCTCCTGGACGAGAAAGAGGCGAAGGCGCCATCTCTCCACGCGGAGGAGATTCAAATCCTTGCCGACTGGGGAGTAAGGTTGGAAGAGTACTTCCGCTGCCCGCAGGACGTGGAGTGGGTGCTCGGCGATGATGGAAATCTTTGGATCGTTCAGACCAGGCCGCTGGCCGTGGCCAGCGACAGCCAGGCAAGGCCGCGCTCAAGGCCGCGCGGCAGAGCGCTGGCGGCGGGAGGGACGACCGTCTTCCCCGGCAGGACCTCCGGGCCAGCCTTCGTGCTCGAAGAGAGCGCGAGCTTGAATGAGGTGCCGAAGGGCGCGATTCTCTTCGCGCGCCGCCCCTCACCGGACATGGTGCCCGTCTTTCCCCGCCTGGCTGGCCTCGTCGCCGAGGGCGGCAACCTTGCGGGCCACGCGGCGACCCTGCTTCGAGAAT
>JBBIMN010000008.1:1682-4508 GCA_037444385.1 Acidobacteriota bacterium
CCCTTCGGTTTTTTCCGCGCATGACATTTTGAAGAAGGAGTGGTCAGGCAAAACCGTGAGCTTGGACGCGAGCGAGGCGGCCATTTACGAGGGGGAACTCTGGCCTCCGAGAACCGACGAGGCGGGGCTTCATGGCGATCACGCCAGAAGAAAGAGGGACCCGATAGGGCTCCGCGTGCTGGCCCTCAACCTGCTGAACCCGGCCGCGCTTAACTTCCGGCAGGGTGGATGCCGCTCCGTCCACGACGTTCTCCGCTTCTGCCACGAACGGGCCATCTCGGCGATGTTCGAAGTCCACGACTTTGTGGCCAGGGCCGGCCCCAAAGCCGTAAAGCGGCTTGAGACCCCGCTTCCCGTAAACTTCTTCGTCCTGGACCTTGGCGGAGGAGTGAGCGGGGAGGCGCAAGGCCAGAGAACGGTTCCTCCAGAGGCCATCCTTTCCGCCCCTTTTCAGGCGTTCTGGCGCGGCGTCAGCAACCCGAACGTCGCCTGGCGGCGCGAAGCCCCGCCCAGCCTCGACGGCCTCGCCTCGGTCATCGCCGGCTCGTTCTCCAGCCAGGCCGGGCCGCAGCGGGGCCTCGGCGAGCAAAGCTATTTGATGGTCGCCCCCGCGTACATGAACCTGAACTCCCGCCTCGCGTACCACTTCTCCCTTATTGACGCTTCATTGACCGACGTCCCCAACAACAACCACATCGCGTTCCGTTTCGCGGGCGGCGGCGCGACACAGTGGCGCAGGAACCTCCGCGCCGCATTCCTGGACGCGGTGCTTGTCCGCTACAATTTCCAAGTGGACAGGCGCGGCGACCTCATAAACGCATGGCTCAAGAAAGCCTCCGCCGAGGAGACGGCGGAAAAGCTCGACCTTCTCGGCCGCCTGATGGCGTGCGCCAGCCAGCTCGACATGTACATGACCAGCGAGGACGTGATGCGTTCCCACGTCGCAGCCTTCATCGGAGGCGACTACGCCTTCCGCACCCTCGCGCCGCAAAAAGAAAGAACGGAAAAATAATAAGAAAACCTTGTTTTCGCGCAGTCTGTCAACGCCCGCGTTCAGCGGCCGGGCACGGCGCCGCAACACCTAATAAGAAAGGCAAGTTCCGCAATTCCTGGCGGACCGGCGTCCACAGGGACCGGTCCGCTGCAACGCGTTAGCCTGCATAAATTGCATAGGAAATGCTGTTCTTGCCGCTCCTTTTGGCGCAGTACATTTGCGCGTCAACTTTATGCAGCATATCTTCAACGGTAGCGGGCGGTTTGAGGCATGTTAAGACGCCGATGCTTACCGTTACAGGCCACTCGCTATTGCGCATTTGCGTGAGAAGTGAATCTTTGATCTTCTCCACAACGGCCTTAGCGGCCTTCTGCCCTGTTTCGGGCAAAAGCACCGCGAACTCATCGCCGCCTATTCGGGCTAGCATGTCTACTCTTCGAAGATGCGCCTGCATTGTGGCGACGATCACCTGGAGGCATTGATTGCCGGCGGTGTGGCCCAAGGTGTCGTTCAACAGCTTGAAATTGTCGAGATCCAGGTAGGCAACGGTGAAGGGATGGGCATATCTTTCCGAGCGGGACATTTCGCGTTGGGCTAAGGTGGTGAAGAAACGACTGTTAAACGCGCCAGTTAGGAAATCCGTGCGTGCGATCGCGCGCTGAAAGTCGTGAGCCTTGGCCAACCGAATGGCGAGAACCATCAACCCAAAGAAGACAAGTCGAACGATGGTATTCCAGAGAAGGATGACCGGATGTGGCGCGGGAGGACTGTGCAAGAGATCATCGGCCAGCCATATGACGGCACTGGCAACAGCGATAGCGGCACCCGCGGTAGCACTGGCAAACCAACTAGCAAGGCCGATTGGAATAAGGTATAACAAGGAGACGGACACGCCGTTTGGCACAAAATAGAGATCGCCAATGCCCACCACCAGCAAAAAGACTATCGCGATCGTGATCCAGAGGTATTTGCTCATGTAGAATGGTCACTCCTCAAACTACCGGGAGCCAAGCACGGCCTTGAAAAACCCTGCTGCTGGCTAACGCCGCGTTCAGCGGTTGAACGCAGCAATAGCGGACAATGGCCACGGTGCACACGACGCCTCGCGACCCTGAGCGGCCCTTCCCCATCTACAAACTCCTTTGACGTGCCTAACGCAGAATGGGCGGCTGGGAAGGCGATAGGCAGCACGGGATGTGCCGCCTAATCCGGGACCGCTTTCCAGCCCCGCTCCGCCAACTCATGATAATCAACGCCCCGCGCCAAGTCAACGTTTTACCTTGCACGTTTTACCTTGCACGTTTTACCTTGCACGTTTTACCTTGCACGTTTTACCTTGCCGTTGTAGGCAACGCGGCTTTGCCGCCCAGCCTGGTCATGCCCCGTTCGGCCTGCATTTCCCCGCGGCGGCGGGAGGGGTCAAGGGCTTGCGCTTGCAACTGCATGATAAGCAGTTGATAGGTGGATAAGTTGCTGAGTTGATAAGCGATGGCATCTTTGCCTATAACCTACAGCCTAACAGCCTTCCTTTTGCCTTCACGCATTGAACCTGTGCGTATTCCAGGAAAGTGTGATATACATTGAGTCCCGATGCCTCCGGGCGGCTCGAACGGAGCGGCCCGCGGCCTTGCGGTGGTTGCGGCGACATTCATGCCGGCGCTCTGGAGGAACAGTGGATTTCGCGGGATTGCTGAGGTCCGCTCTCTGGTCCTTGCTCAGGAACAAGCTCAGGAGCATGCTCACGGTCCTGGGAATCACCATCGGCATCGCCGCGATGATCTGCGTCGTGGCAATAGGCAAGGCGGGCCAGGCGCGCGTCGAGCAGCAGATGA
>JBBIMN010000008.1:4518-18464 GCA_037444385.1 Acidobacteriota bacterium
CCTCGGGGACAACTTCGTCTGGATCGAGGCGGGAGGGCGCGCGGTAAACGGCGTTCGCACCGGGTCGCACGGAACGTCCACCCTTACGTTCGCGGATGCCGTGGCGGTGAAGAGCCAGATTCCCCTTATAAAGAGCGTCTCGCCCAACGTTGACGGCTCGATGCAGATCATCTACGGCAACCAGAATTGGTTCACTAGGTTTCGCGGCGTCACGCCGGAGTATTTCGATATCAAGCGCTGGCTGGCCGACGAGGGGGCACTCTTCTCGCAGGATAACGTGGACTCCTCCGCGGACGTGTGCGTCATCGGGCGGACGGTGCGGGACCAGCTTTTCGGCGCCGAAGACCCGATCGGGAAGATAGTCCGCTTGCGAGATATGCCCTGCAAGGTCGTCGCGGTCCTCGCACCCAAGGGGCTCTCTCTTTCCGGGCAGGACCAGGACGACACGGTCATCCTTCCATACACTACCGCCCAGAAGAAGATCATGGGCGTCACCTGGCTGGACGACATTCTATGCTCCGCCGTTTCACCGGACGCCGTGAAACCCGCCGGGCAGCAGGCTAAGGTGCTGCTTCGCGAACGCCATCACCTCCGCCCGGAAGAAGATGACGACTTCAACATCCGCAATCCCGAGGACGTGATACAGGCGCAGATCGAAGCAAGCAGCACGCTCGCGCTGTTGCTAATAGCAATCGCCTCGATCTCGCTGGTGGTCGGCGGCATAGGGATCATGAACGTGATGCTCGTGTCGGTGACGGAGCGCACGCGAGAGATCGGCGTGCGCGTCGCAGTGGGCGCGACCGAGCAGGCGATTCAGTTACAGTTCCTGGCGGAGTCCGTCATACTCAGCCTGGCCGGCGGCGCCGCGGGGGTCCTGGCAGGCATCGCCGGATCGTTCTTCCTTGGGCGCGCCCTCGGTTGGGAGATGGTGATGTCGGCCGAAGCTGTGTTGCTTGCCGTGCTTTTCTCCGTCGCGGTAGGCGTGTTCTTCGGGTACTACCCAGCCCGGAAGGCTTCCAGGCTTGATCCGATCGAGGCCCTGCGTTATGAGTGAGGTGGTTATGGCATCGTTCCTGAGCAAACTCCGGAAGGGCTCCAAGACGTGGCTCTTCATCGCCGGCGGCGTGGTGCTGGCGGCGATCATCGCGGCGTTCGTGTTTCACCGCGGCGCTGAATTGCACCACTTCACGGCGAAGGTGCTTCAGGGCAATATATACGACGCCGTCGAGGCCACCGGCACGGTCAACGCGGTCATCAACGTGCAGGTCGGCTCGCAGGTCTCCGGCACCATCGCGAAGCTGAACGCCGATTTCAACTCGCGCGTTCACAAAGGCGACGTCATCGCGCTGATCGAGCCGCAGTTGTTCGAGGGAGCGCTCAAACAGGCCGCCGCCGATCTCGATAACGCCTCCGCCAACGTGATAGCGGCAAAGGCGAATCTCCAAAAAGCCAACGCCGCGCTGGTTCAGATGAAGGCCGAGTACAATCGCGAGGTGGCATTGACGGGCGAAGGCGTGGTGTCACAGCAGGCGCTGGATCTGGCCAAGGCCAACTATGAGAGCGCCAGCGCGTCGGTTGACGCCGCGGAGGCCAACGTCGTGCAAGCCAAGGCGCAGGTGAGCCAAAAGAAGGCTTCGGTGGCCGTGGCACGCACGAATCTTGACTACACGGTGATCCGCTCGCCGATTGACGGAATCGTCGTGGCGCGCAACGTGGACGTCGGCCAGACCGTCGCAGCCTCCTTGCAGGCGCCGACTATTTTCACGATCGCGCAGGACCTTACAAAGATGTTCGTCTATGCAAAGGTTGATGAGTCGGACGTTGGCCGGATCCGCATGAGGCAGCCGGTGACCTTCAAGGTGGACGCGTTCCCCAAAAGCATCTTCCAGGGCACCGTGGCCCAGGTGCGAATGAACCCCACCATGATTCAGAACGTCGTGACGTACGACGCGGTCATTGAATTCGCGAACCCGGACATGAAGCTTTTCCCCGGAATGACGGCTTACGTGACTATTCCAGCGGCGACGGCCGAGAACGTGCTCATGGTTTCCAACGCGGCGCTGCGCTACAAGCCTCTCATGACGCCCGAAGAAGTGCGGGCGCTCTACGCAAAATATGGAATCGCCGAGTCATGGAGGGAAGAGGCCGCCGCGGGAACGGGCGCCGGAGGGGCGCAGCCATCAAAAAGCTCCATTCCCGCGCGACCGGAGCGGGAGGAGCGCGCCATCGTCTGGAAATTGCGCGCCGACGGCGCCATTCAGCCTGTAGAAATCGCGCTCGGCATCACCGACCACACCTACACCGAGGCCAGCAGGGTAATCGTAGGCGCGCTGAAGCTAGGCGACGACGTGGTGACCAGCTCCATGATGTCCAAGAGCGTGCCGCCGGGCACCCAAGGGATCCGGCGGTGACAACGGAGAACGCAACCGCGGTCATCCGCGCCGAGGAGGTCCACAAGTACTATGACCTGGGCGAGACGCGCGTGCACGCGCTGCGTGGTGTGAGCCTCTCCGTGGAGTCCGGCGACTTCGTCGCGATCATGGGGGCGAGCGGCAGCGGCAAATCAACCTTCATGAACATCCTAGGCTGCCTTGACCGGCCGAGTTCCGGCCAGTATCTTCTTGAAGGCACGGACGTGTCGGGCCTGGGCAAGCGGGAGTTGGCGGCAATCCGAAACCGCAAGCTCGGCTTCGTGTTCCAGGGATTCAATCTTCTGCCGCGAACGACGGCCTTGGAAAACACGCTGCTTCCGACGTTATACACGCCAATGAAGAAAGCCGAGCGGTCGAAGCGGGCCAGCGAGGCCCTCGCCCTGGTCGGCCTCAGCGAGCGGGCCAGCCATTTCCCGTCTCAACTCTCCGGCGGCCAGCAACAACGGGTGGCGGTCGCGCGCGCCCTTGTGAATCGCCCGTCTATTCTGCTGGCGGACGAGCCCACGGGAAATCTCGACAGCCGGACCTCGGTCGAGATCATGGAAGTTTTGCAGGAGCTGAATGGCCTGGGGCTGACAATAATACTTGTCACCCATGAACTCGACATAGCGCGGTTTGCGGGACGCGTAATAGTCTTTCGCGATGGAAAGATTCGCAAGGACGAGCCGGCGCCAGATCCTCCGCGGGCGCGCGACGTGCTGAAAACCCTTCCAGCTCTTGAGGATTGAAAGCGGCATTCTGCCTGCAAAATGATGGCGTCCCCAGGGGGATTCGAACCCCCGTCGCCTGCGTGAAAGGCAGGTGTCCTAGGCCGGGCTAGACGATGGGGACGCGCAATCTGGTGGGCCGTATGGGATTCGAACCCATGACTTCCTGCTTAAAAGGCAGATACTCTACCGACTGAGTTAACGGCCCATCCGGCCCAAACCGAGCGCTTATTATAGCGATTAAAGCGAAAAAGTCAACCTTGGAGCGCTGTCAGGCGAAGGTTACGGCTCGCTCGCCTTCGCGCAATTCGCCGATCGCCCACGGCGCTTCACCCGCGGCTTTCAAGGAGTCAATGACGGCATCAACCCGGTCCGGCGAAACGCAGAGAATCATGCCGGCGCCCATGTTGAATGTGCGCCTCATGTCCTTCGGATCCACGTTCCCTTCCCTCTGAATGTACCCGAAAATGGCCGGTTTGCGCACGATGGCCGATTCCTGAATTACAGCGGCAACATTTCGCGGAAGAACGCGAGGCAGGTTGTCCGCCATTCCGCCCCCGGTAATGTGGGCCATGCCGTGAATGCCATCTTCCTTCTGGAGCAGCGGGTAAAGCGGCCGGAAATATGAGCGGTGGACCGCCAAGAGCGCTTCGCCCACGGTGCAGCCCAGGTCCGAAAGGTATGTGTCCGTTGTAAAACCCTTCTCTTCGAAGAAGAGCCGCCTCGCGAGGGAATAGCCGTTCGTGTGCAGGCCGGTCGAAGGCAGCGCGACAAGAACATCGCCGCCGCCAACGCCCCTGGGCAGCGCCTTGTCACGTTTGACGACGCCCACGATGAAACCGGCGAGGTCGAAATCCTCTCCCATGTAAAGGCCTGGCATTTCGGCCGTCTCGCCTCCCAGAAGCGCGCAGCCGTTTTCCCGGCAAGCCTTCCCAAGCCCTTCGGCGACTTGCGCCAGCCTTTCAGGCACGAGCTTTCCGGCGGCGAAGTAATCGAGGAAGAAGAGCGGCTTCGCTCCCTGGACAAGAATATCGTTTACGCAGTGGTTGACGAGATCCTGGCCAACGGTGTCATACCGGCCGGCGAGCTGTGCCACCTTGAGCTTCGTCCCCACGCCATCGGCGGACGCGACAAGGACGTCTCCTCGTGGGTCGTCTGGATTCAGAGCGAAAAGGCCGCCGAAGAGGCCGATTTCGGAAAGCACCCCGCGCGTGAAGGTGGTCCTGGCGATCTCCTTGACGCGCAAAAGGCCCTGGTCTTGGGCGTCAATGTCCACGCCGGATCCGAGGTATGTAAGCTTCTTTTCCACGATGGCCCTCTCTTCACAAACTGAACCTTCTGATTTCCCCGCTTAACGCGGTGGAACCGGACTTGAGGCGGAACGAGGCTTCGCGCAACGCGAGCGCGGCGCTCTCCATTGACGCGGCGGTTTGCGAAAGCTGGGCCATCGCATTCGTGATCGCTTCGGCGCCCTGCCCTTGTGCCTGAATGGCGATCGCCACCTGCCCGCTGTCACTTGTCATTCGGCTGACGGCCTCTGAAATCAGCCTCGCGCCACGGGCCTGTTCCTGGGTGGCGTTGGTCAGCGTCATCGCGACCGCGCGCACGCGCTCCGCTTCATCGGTCAGGAGGCGCGTAGCCTTCGCCTGCTCGACCGTCGCGCGCGCTATGCCCTCGGTCATCTCGAATATGTTCTGGACGTTCCGGCTGGCCGACTGGCCGCCGCGCGCAAGCTCCTCGGTTGCGGAAGCTATGCGCTGGCTCTTCTCCTCCTGGGACGCGGCTGACTCCAGGATCGTGCGCAACGCGTCGGCCGCACGGCGCGAGAGATGAGCGCTCTGCTCCACAGCTCCAGCGGTCCTGCCCATGGCCCCTTCCATTTCACGGCCGCTTTCAATAAGGGAGCGGATAACGCCCCTGATATCCTTGGCGTGGCCCGCGGTCCGCCCGGAAAGCTCGCGGACTTGCGTGGCCACCACGCCAAAGGCGCGACCGTGTTCACCGGCGCCGGCCGCGATGATCGAGGCGTTCAGCGCCAAAAGGTTCGTTTGCTCGGTGACATCCTGGATGACGTCCACTATCCTCCCGATGCGCTCCATGCTGGACTGAAGCCTTGCGAAGGCGCGCCTGCTCTCCTCCTGGGCCGTCCGGCTTCGCAGCACCTCGTCCTCCACCGCCGAGACCGAGGTTCTCCCCTCCTCCGCGTCAGAGGTGACTTTTTGCGCCGAATCCAAGAGGCCGGAAGCGTTCCGCTGCGTCTCCTCGACGGCCGCGTCAAGTTCCGAGAAAAAGGAGACCGCGTCTCGTGTCGCCTCCTGCAGCGTGCTGCAGGAACCTTCCACCTCTTCGGCGGAAGCCGCGATCTCGTTGATTGATGCCGCGGTCTTTTCGACCGACGCGCTCAACGTCTGCGCGTGTCCGGCGATTTCCTCCACGCTGGCCTGAGTCTCCAGCACGGCGGATGAGACATCCTGCGTCGCGGCGGAGATGGTCTCCATCGCCGCGCCGATCGCCCTGATGCCCTCCTCGACCGACCGCGCGGAACGGCCGGTTTCAAAAACCGCCTCGGACTGTCTTGCCACTTCGCCCTGGAAAGAAACCGCCGCCGCCGCCGTGGATGTGACTTCGCCTTCAACTATGGACGCCGAGCGCTGAGCTTCGCCGACCATCCTCCGAAGTGCGTGAAATGTTGCTCGCAGGTGATCGGAGACGTCTCCAAGCTCATCGTCGGACCAGACCGGCACGACGCCGCGCAACTCTCCGGACGCGAGCCGGCCGCTGAATGCGCTCAGCCTTTTAACCGATCTCGCCAGGTCGGCGCCCAGGGCGAACATGTACCATCCCAGGCCGATCAACGTGGCCACAAGGAAGAGCAGCCCGGCGCGGACGAACTTTCCCGTCAATTGGCCAAGAGCGCCGGGATTGGCGGCCGCCAAGAGCCAAGCATCCTTTGGGAGCGGAAAGACCCTAAGGCCCCCGGCGGGTGTCTGAAACGTCGCGTTCTCATTCACTTTAAAAGATGAACGTTTCAGCCATTCCACGGCTCCTTGCGGCATTTCGCCTTTCATGCTTTCAGCTATTGGTTTCGCCTCCGCGTCCACGACGGCCAGAACCCAAAGGCTGGACGTGGCGCGCGAAAGCAAGCCGGGCCACTGTTCGCGAGGGCTTTGGCGCAACTCGGCGGAAATCTCCTTAGCCCGCTCCGCCCCTTCGGTCAGCGCCATCTCCTCGACTCCCGAGCGCATCCTTCCATAAACAAGGGCGCCAAAGGCCATGAAAGCCAGCACCGACACGCCGATGAGCGTAACGACGACCTTGTTGCGGAAGGAGACGCGCCAGCGCCCGACGTCAGGCACTTCGGGCAGAAGTTCCTGTATTTCCTCAAGGAGAGGGCGCACGCGGCTTGTTGCCATAAAGTAGGAAATCGCGAGCGAGATCACAACGATGATAAGGAACGTGAAGATAAGCGCCACCGCCGAAAGGAATGTCCCCACGAGCCAGATTTGATCAGCGGCCAGAAGCAGAGTGACGGAGCAAATCCAGAGGATCAACGAAGCGATCTGCGCCCTCGGCACCAGCGACGCGAAAGACCTGTAAGCCTTCACGAGTTCCGCCCGGCCCAAAACAGCCCCGGACCTGCGGGCTTTTTTGTAGGCCGCCACGGCGGGAAGAAGGCGCGTCTTGTAGTACCAATTGCCTGGAATGCGGAAAAAGACCGCCATGATGACGGCGGTGATGACGTACCGCCAGATCAACGGCTTCGCCGCGGGCAAGACGGATAGAAAATAAATAAAGGAAAGGCTCACGCCCACCAGGACGGGCACCGTCTCCAAAACCCAGGACGGCAGTTTGACTCTCCTCCTGGTCATCGCCGCTCCTTCTCGAAAAGCCCTCGTTGCCTGCTCGCGCAGGGCTGCCCCCCCACTGGATAGGGGCCGCCGAAGCAAGCGTGGCAGAAGCCGTCAAGCGTCCCGTAGGCAGCCACCGCCATTCCTTCGGCGCTAAGGTAGCCCAATGAATCAGCCTCCACGAAGCTCTGAATCTCCTCAAGATCCCGGTTCGCGGCCAGAAGCTCCGACCTCAAGGGAGTATCTATACCATAAACACAGGAATTCACAACAGGCGGGCTGGAAAGCCGAAGATGGACCTCGCGCGCGCCCGCTTCGCGCACGAGCCTTATGATCTTTTTGGCCGTGGTCCCTCTTACGAGCGAGTCGTCAACGAGCACGACCCGCTTTCCGGAAAGCTCGCTTGGCATTGGATTGAGCTTGATGCGCACTTCGAGGTCCCGCAAGGCCTGAGCCGGCTCGATAAACGTCCGGCCGACGTAGTGGTTTCTGACGAAGCCCTGAACCATGGGAAGGCCGCTCGCTTCGCAAAAGCCGATAGCCGCAGGCGTGCCCGAGTCGGGTACCGGGACAACGGCGTCCACATCCGCCGGGTGCTCCAGCGCCAGACGCCGCCCCATCGCAACCCGTGCCGAGAAGACCACGCCTCCGAATATCCGGCTGTCCGGCCTCGCGAAATAGACGTACTCGAAGATGCACGGCGCCTTCTGCGCTGGAGGGAATGGCCTCTCCACGCGAATCCCGGCGTCGCTGATTATTACAACTTCTCCGGGCTCCACTTCGCGAACGAACTTCGCGCCTAAAAGGTCAAGGGCGCAACTCTCGGAAGCGAGTACCGGAGAGCCGTCCAACTCACCGAGCACCAATGGCCGAAAGCCCCACGGGTCGCGAACCCCTATGAGAAGCCCCTGAAGCAACACGACAAGGCTGAAGGCGCCTCTGAGGGGAAGCAGGCTTTGAATCAGCGCCTCAACCGGATCGGCGCAGCCGTAGCGCGCCAGGAGGTGGAGGATCACCTCGGAATCGGTCGTCGAATTGAAAATGGCGCCACCGCGTTCGAGAGACTCCTTCAATGCCTGGCCGTTGACCAGGTTGCCGTTGTGGCCAAGCGCGACCTCGCCGTGCTGGGTCGAGGCTACGATCGGATGGGCGTTTCTCAGGTCCGAATCACCCGACGTCGAATAGCGAACGTGGCCTATCGCGGCTGTTCCGTTGAGAATGTCCAGGTCCACCCCGGAAAAGACCTCGGAGACCAAGCCCATTCCCTTCGCCACTTTGAGGCGCCGCCCGTCCCAAACGGCGATTCCGGCCGATTCCTGGCCCCTGTGCTGAAGGCCGTAAAGCCCCCTGGCCGCGGCGCGCGCCGCTTTTTGACAGCCGTAGATGCCGAAGATGCCGCACACCGCCGCCTCCGCTTAATATCCAGGCCGAAGGGGGGTGCCTCCTCCCTCCGCCCGCCTTCCCGCGCGGGCAACCCGCGCGGGAGAAAACGCAAATGCTCTCCGCGCGATGCCAGCCGGCGGTCAGACGCGGCTGGCCACGGCGGGAAATCCCGCTTCCCACCGCGTCCGCAACTCTTCAAGCGAAAGCGAGGCCATGGGCTGGCCGTCAACCAGGAGTTCCAGCCTCTTTGAAATCACCGCCCCGATGCTCGTCGCTTCAAGCCCTGATTCCCGCGCCAGGTTGAATATCTTCTGAAGAGAGCCAGGGGCACACGAAACCACGGCGCGGCTTGCGTCCTCGCCGAAGAGCAGCCCGTCAAGGCGCTTGCCTCTGGCCTGAAGTGATATTGAGACGCCAAGGTCGCCGCCGCGCGGCCTGAGGCAGCATTCGGCGATGGCCACCAGCAGGCCGCCCTCCGAACAGTCGTGCATCGAATGCACGAGACGCTTCCGGGCCAGAAGCTGCAACAGGCCTATGAGCACCTTTTCCCGCGCGATGTCCAAGGGGGGGGGCGTCCCGCTTTCCAAGCCGTGGATCAAGGCAAGATACTCGGAACCTCCAAGGTGGCCGCGCGTCCGTCCCAAAAGCACGACGGCGTCGCCCTCGTTTTCAAAAAAGCTTTGAACTCGCTCCTCCACGTCATCCAAAAGCCCGACCATCCCGACCGCCGGCGTCGGAAATATCCCCTCGCCGTTCGTTTCATTATAGAAGGAGACGTTGCCGGAAACGACCGGCGTATCAAGCTCGCGGCATGCGCTCGAAAGGCCTTCCACTGACCTGGCGAACTCCCACATGACGCCAGGGCGTTCGGGGTTCCCGAAGTTGAGGCAATCCGTTATGGCCAGCGGCTTCGCGCCAGTGCACGCGACGTTTCGCGCCGCTTCGGCCACGGCGTGCCTCGCGCCTTCGAAAGGATCGAGGTGGCAGTAGCGGGGATTGACGTCGAGGCTCAGGGCCACGGCCTTTTTCGTGCCTTTTATGCGCACGAGAGCGGCATCGTAACCCGGGCCGAAGACCGTGTTCGTGCGGACGCTCTGGTCGTACTGGGTGTAGACCCACCGGCGGGAACAGAGGTTTGGCGAGCCCATCAGCCGCAACAGCGCCTCTTCAGGATCGCGGCAATCGGCGATCGCCTGAAGGTCGAGCCGCCTCCGCTCCTCCAAGCCTTCGGGCTGGGCCTGGGGGCGGTCGTATACGGGCGCCTGGTCGCTAACCGGCGCCACCGGCATATCCACGACCTTGTCGCCGCGCCAGTATATCTCCGCGCGCCCGGTATCAGTGACCTCTCCGATGACGACGGCGTCAAGCCCCCACTTGGCGAAGATCTTCTTTACCGCCTCCTCGGCGCCGCTCTTCGCCACGATGAGCATCCGCTCCTGGCTTTCGGAAAGGAGAACCTCGTAGGGAGTCATCCCCGTTTCGCGCATTGGGACTCTGTCTAGCTCCATCCGTATTCCGGAGCCCGCCCTGCCGGCCATTTCAAAGCTTGATGACGTAAGGCCGGCGGCGCCCATGTCTTGAATCCCGACTATGGCGTCACGCTCCATCAGTTCTAGGCAGGCTTCCAGAAGAAGCTTCTCGGTGAATGGGTCTCCGACCTGTACCGTCGGCCGCTTCTGCTCCGTCTCCTCGGAAAATTCCGCGCTGGCCATGGTCGCGCCGTGAATGCCGTCGCGGCCGGTCTTGCTGCCCACGTAGAAAACGGGATTGCCGGCGCCGCTGGCGTAACCGCGGAAGATCTTGCCGGCCCGCAAAAGACCGAGCGTGAAGGCGTTCACGAGGATGTTCCCGTCGTAGCAGGCGTGAAAGCAGACCTGCCCCCCCACGGTGGGGACGCCGATGCAGTTTCCGTAGTCGCCTATCCCGGCCACCACGCCTTTCACGAGGTGCGGCGTCTTCGGGTGGGAGGGCTGGCCGAAAGCAAGCGCGTTGAGGTTGGCCACGGGACGCGCGCCCATCGTGAAAACGTCCCTCAGAATCCCTCCGACGCCGGTCGCCGCTCCCTGGTAAGGCTCGATATAACTGGGGTGGTTGTGGGATTCCATCTTGAAGCAGACGGCCCAGCCGTCGCCGATGTCCACCACGCCGGCGTTCTCGCCAGGACCCTGCAAAACCAGCGGGCCGCTCGTTGGAAATTTTTTCAGATGGATGCGGCTCGACTTGTAGGAGCAATGTTCGCTCCACATGACGGAGAATATCCCCAATTCGGGATAGGTGGGGACGCGGCCCAAGATGTCACGGAGACGAGCCCATTCATCCGCGTTCAGGCCGTGCGCCAGCGCCAGCTCGGGTGTAACCTTCGGCTCAACCATGTTGGACCTTCTTCCGGGCTTCAATCGTACTGGCCGCGCCGCGGAGTATTGCCGCTCCGTCAGTGGAACCCAAAAGCGCCTCGCTCGCCCTCTCCGGGTGAGGCATCATTCCCAGAACGCGCCTGTTCCCGGAAACAATCCCGGCGATGGCGTCCATTGATCCGTTGAAGTTCCAGCCATCATCCACGCGCCCATCGGGAGAGACGTACCTGAAAGCCACGCGGCTGTCGTCCAGAAGCCTCCGTAGCGTCTTCTCGTCGCAGTAGTAATTTCCGTCTCCGTGGGCGATGGGCATGCGAAGCAAATCGCCCTTTTTCAAGGAAGCGGTAAAGGGGGCATCCGCCGTCTCGCACCGCAGGATGACCTCCTGGCAGAGAAACGTGAGCGTTCTGTTCCTGAGAAGCGCGCCAGGCAGAAGCCCCGCCTCGCACAAAATCTGGAAGCCGTTGCAGATGCCGAGGACGTAACCGCCGCGCTTCGCGTGGGCGACGACCTCTTCCATGACCGGCGACCTTGCGGCCATCGCTCCGCAGCGAAGGTAATCGCCGTAGGAGAATCCTCCGGGAATGATCACCAGGTCGGCCTTCCTGAGGTCGCGGTCCGTGTACCACACCCTTTGAGGGGCGCGCCCGAAAACGCGGAGCGGCCATTCGTAAGCGTCGTGGTCGCAGTTCGAACCGGGGAACTCGATGACGGACAATCTCAAGGCTCGACCACCTCTACCTTGAAGTTCTCTATGATGGGGTTCGCCAGGAGTTTCTTGCAGTACTCCCGAAGCCGCGCCTCCCGCTCTTCTTTTGGAAGCGGCGCGGTCTCTATATCAAAGAACTTGCCCTGGCGCACGGACGAAACCTCTCCGAAACCCAGCGTCTGCAGCGCGCTCGAGACGGCCTTGCCCTGCGGGTCCAACACCCCTTCCTTTAAGAACACGTGAATCCTTGCTTTCATTTGTTTCTCCCAATTCCCAAAGAGACGGGGCTGTTTTTTCTCTATGGCCGCGGCGAAAGCTCACTAGGCCGTGCCGCCCTCTTCATCGCCTTCCTTGCCCACGGCAAAGTTGTCTATATCAGGTTCGTTGCCGCCGGTGTAGAATTCGTCCTCGTCAACGTCAAAGAAGCGCCCGCCCCCCCGCTCCTTAATCGGCCCCTTCGGCCCACGCTCGCCACGGTCGGCCTTGAGGAATTTCTTTTTGCCGCGAGGCGGAGCGTCGGGCCCGAAATTGCGTGAAGGCTTCCTCTCCCCCCCGTCCGCGTCGAGTCCCCACGACGGGCCAGCTCCGATTCCGCGCGAAGGCCCGCCCGCCGAACGGGAGCCGCCGTATCCTCCCGGCGCTCTGGACGACCAGCGGCCGTCCCCGAAAAAGCTGGTTGTTGAAGCGCGTGATCGCTTCCAGCGCCTTCGCGGAATCGTCGAACTCCACGAAAGCGAAGCCCCTCGGCCTGCTTGTCTCGCGGTCAAGCGGAAAGTGGATTCTAAGAACCGGGCCCAGTGGCGCGAAGAGCTCTCGCAGCTCCTCCTCTGTGCTGTCGAACGGAAGGTTACCAACGAACAGACGCGCGGACATCATTCCTCCTCGGGGACGATTTTGCAGCCGGCCGGACGCCACTGCGTACGGCGGCGCCAAATGATTTTTCCAGGATGGCAGGCGGTAACGGAAAGGAATCGCTTCTATTCATTCGATTTATTCAACGGACTTTTCGAACCAAAAGGCGGTCTCCCTTTCCCCAGGACGCTTTGAGTATAACATAAACTAGGCCGTGTCAACTACCATGGACGGACCGAGGCATGGGGACCGGGTGACGAGCGCGTGGTGCTCGTGCTTTTCCATCATACCTCATTACTCATGCCTGTATCTTTTCGCGCTCTCCCGAAAACCCTGGCGTATATAGCGTCCACGTTTTTAAGAAAAAGGGCCGGGTCGAACTCCCCGGACAATTCCTCCTTGGCTAACCGGGACGCAACGGCCGGCTCTGCAACCAGCAGGTCCAGAAAATCGCCCTCCTGCGCCCAACACCTCATCGCGGCGGACTGGACCACGGAATATGCCTCCTCGCGGCTCATACCCGCCTTCGTCAAGGCCAAGAGGACCCGCTGGCTGTAGATGAGGCCGCGGGTCTTGCGCAGGTTCCGGGCCATCGCCTCGGGATAGACCAGGAGCCCTTCAAGGATGCCCTTCAAACGGCCGAGCATGTAATCGAGAAGCGTGGTCGCGTCCGGCAGGATGATCCGTTCCGTGCTCGAGTGGGAAATGTCCCTCTCGTGCCAAAGCGCGACGTTCTCAAGCGCTGGCAGCGCGTAGCCCCTCAAGAGCCTGGCAAGGCCGGTGATGTTCTCGCAGCCGACCGGGTTGCGCTTGTGGGGCATGGCGGAGCTTCCCTTCTGGCCCTTGGCGAAGGGCTCCTCCACCTCGCGCACGTCCGTCCGCTGGAGGTGGCGGATCTCCGTCGCGATCTTCTCCAGCGTCGCGCCGCACAGCGCTATGGCGCAAAGCACCTCCGCGTGCCTGTCGCGCTGGATGACCTGCGTCGTGGCCGGGTCGGGCGCAAGGCCGAGTTTGCGGCAGACGGCCTCCTCGATTGATGGGGGAAGGTGGGCGAACGTGCCTACCGCGCCGGAGAGTTTGCCAACGGCAACCGCTTCACGGGCCGCGGCGAGGCGGCGGCGGTTGCGCCCCATCTCGGCGTACCAGAGGGCGAACTTGAGCCCGAGCGTCGTGGGCTCGGCGTGAATGCCGTGCGTCCGGCCTATCATCACCTGGCCTTTGTACTTGAAAGCCTGGCTCTCAAGTACGCCGCAAAAGAGGTCCAGTTCTTTCAGAATGAGGTCCAGAGCGTCCCTAGTGAGCATCGAGAGCGCCGTATCCACTACGTCCGAGGAGGTCAGGCCGTAATGGAAATAACCGCTCAGCGCGCCGATGCTTTCTCCGACGCTCGTCGTGAAGGCGATGACATCGTGCCGCACCTCCGCCTCGATCTCCTCTATTCTGCGGACGTCGAACTTCGCCTTCAGGGCGATCTCGCGCGCCGCGTCGGGCGGCACCATGCCCGCTTCGGCCTGCGCCTCCAAAGCGGCAATCTCCACCTTCAGCCACGCCGTGTAGCGGTTCTCGTCGGACCAGAGATTCCCCATAGCCTTTCGCCGGTAGCGCGGAATCATTGCCCCTCCTAACCGAGCCAACGCGGAGACGGCTCGCTGAAAGACGCC
>JBBIMN010000009.1:0-4442 GCA_037444385.1 Acidobacteriota bacterium
ACCAACCGGTTATGAGCCGGTGGCTCTCACCGCTGAGCTAAGGGCCCCCAGCCGTCCAATTATATTACCATACATCACCTCTTAGGCGCAAATCCGCCGGGCGCACATGGCTCAGGCCCGTTTCCCTGGGTACGGGCATCTTCTGGCCAGCGGACATTCACGGCACCGAGGGGCTAAAGGGCGGCAGACCTCTTGGCCAAATGAGACCAAAAGCCCGTTAATTGGCATCCACCACCGTTTAGGCAAAATCCGCCTGAGAATCTGTTCGGTCTCGTCCGGACACGCTGTTTCTACAAACCCCCACCAGTTGAGGATTCTGTGGACGTGAGTATCAACGCAGATGCCCTCTTTTCCGAAACCCTCGATTAGCACGAGATTGGCGGTTTTTCGCCCGACCCCCGGCAAGGCAAGCAAGGACTCCATCTCCTCAGGCACCTTCCCGCCGTATTCCTGGACAAGTTTGGCGCTAATGGCCCTCAAAGACTTGGCCTTTGTTCGGTAGAAGCCCACTGGACGGATGGTCTTTTCAAGAAGCGCCGGAGAAACCAGAAGGAGAGCTTTGGGCGTTCTGACAAGTTCCCACAGCCGTCCAAAAGCCTGCGACGTGACGGCATCGCGGGTCCTTAAAGAGAGCACCGTCGCCACGAGGACGGCGAACGGATCATCGAGCGACTTCTTGACGCGCCCGACGACCGGCTCTTCATGGCTCTCTTTCCATCTCGTGACCGTTTCCAGAAAGGAGCTTAGCTCGCGCACGGCCATGGCGCGCAAGGGCCGCTCCCACTTTGTCCGGTCAGGTTCCGACAAGAAGGGCTCCAGGAGGCGCATCCCCGGAAAACTCCGGGGACGCGTGCCACCAAAATCGTGGAGGTTATTTCTTCTGGTTGGCCAGAGGCTCCAGCGCCTGGACCGCCGCCTGCCATTGGCCGGCGTCTGAAGCGCCGGGCTTCATCTTCAAGTAGGTTTTCAGGTGGCTGACGGCGCCAGCGTAGTCGCCTGTCTGGGCGAGGCA
Source organism: Acidobacteriota bacterium (assembly GCA_037444385.1). Classification (GTDB taxonomy): domain Bacteria; phylum Acidobacteriota; class UBA4820; order UBA4820; family DSQY01; genus JAEMPZ01. Next base: position 1,013 of record JBBIMN010000009.1, read on the forward strand.
GCGGGCCAGCTCACGGTGGGCGTCGGCATCCTTCGGGTCGTCCTGTATGGCCTTTTGGAAAAGAGCGGCGGCCTCCTTGGCGTTGCCGGCGTTCAACGCTTCTACCCCCTTGTTGTAGTTCTCGGCCGTGACCTTGCCTCCCATCGCCACGTATTGTTTCTTGTAATCGTCCGCCTTCTTTGTGTCGCCAGTATCTGCGGCCAGACGGGCCATTACTCCCACGACCTCGACGTCGCCAGGGTAAGCTTTGTTGAACTCCTCGAAAGCCACAAGCGCGTCCGCGGACCGTCCCAGTTTGTCCAGGCACTGCGCCCTTATCAAGAGAACGGGTTTTCTTGTGGCATCGTCGTTCGCCTTGAGTGCCTCGCCGGTCTTCGCAAGCGCCCCTTCGTAGTCACCAAGGTTGTAAAGGTCACGCGCCTCCTGAGCGGGCGTAGGGCCTTGCGGAACCGCGGCGGCCTCCTCCTTGTTTCCCAGATCGAAATTGACAGCCAGGGCGCCCAACTGAGGAATCGAAATCATTTTTGCGTAAGGCTGCTGTCCCGCCTGTTCAAGCGTCAGTTTGTAACCCTTGCCAGAGAATGGCAGATTTTCCAGAGCGTACTCGCCCTTTGCGTTTGTTGTCGCGGTGCAGATTTTGGTCTCGTCGTCAAGGTCAACGCTTACGATTTTTGCTCCGGAGATCGGATTGCCGGCCGCGTCTTTGGCGATGCCTTGAAAAGCCGTTGTCTTCCGAAGGTCCACCCTCAAATAATTGATTTGGGTAAGGAGGATTTTCCGCTGTCCCGAGTCATCGGTCTTAAGATCCTTGTCGTCAGGAAAAATGTACCGTAACGCCTTGGCGCCATTGCACTCAACTGTCAACTTGTATCCCTTCATAGAATAGGATATCCCGGTAGCCATGAACTCGCCATGGTCGTCGGTCTTGCCCTCGTAGTGGTTGAGTTCGTTGGAAAGGTCCACCAAGGTGGCGTTCGCCCCTTTGAGCGGGCTTCCGTCCGGGGCAATTACGGTTATGTCAAAACCCTTGATTAGCTGTGCATGGGCCGACGCCGCCACGATACCCGCAAAAACTGCCACGATGCCCAATCTTATTACCGTTTTCGCTGTCATGGTTCCTCCCCTTTCTTGTAATACTCAGCGCGTGCCCTCCAGAAACGCCTTCAAATGGCGGCTCCTGGATGGAAGTTTTCGCAGCGCCTTGGCTTCTATCTGGCGAATCCTCTCGCGTGTCACCGCGAAGGCTTTCCCAACCTCTTCGAGGGTGTGTTCAGCGTCGTAACCAAGGCCAAACCGCATTTGAATCACTTTGGATTCGCGTTCGGGCAGTTGGTTCAACAAGTCGTCAATGTGTTCCTTGCGGTCCTGGCTGATGACGTGGTCCATGGGGGATGGCTTCTCCTGGTCCTCGATGAAGTCCCCAAGATGGCTGTCCTCTTCCTCGCCGATAGGCGTCTCCAGCGAAATCGGTTCCTGCGCTATCTTGAGGATCTTTCGGACCTTGGGAACCGTTATGCCCATTCGCTCCGCCACCTCCTCCGGGGTTGGCTCGCGGCCCATTTCCTGAACCAGAGTCCGCATGGTCTTGAACAGTTTGTTGATCGTCTCGATCATGTGAACCGGTATGCGGATCGTACGCGCCTGGTCCGCTATGGCGCGGGTGATGGCCTGGCGTATCCACCAGGTGGCGTAGGTCGAAAATTTGTACCCGCGGCGGTATTCGAATTTTTCCACCGCCTTCATCAAGCCGATGTTCCCCTCCTGAATCAGGTCAAGAAACTGAAGCCCCCGGTTGGTATACTTTTTGGCAATTGAGACTACCAGGCGAAGGTTGGCCTGGATCAGGTCGTTTTTGGCGTTTTCCATTTCCATTTCGCCGCGGCTTATAAGCGATGCTATGTGCTGGATTTCCTCGATCGAAGATCCCATCTTCTCTTCGATCTCCTTCATGCGCCCCTTGATCTCCCGCATGCGCTTGGAAAGCTCCGCCTGTTGGACTTTCGACGTCGTCTTGTCTTTGCGCCTTTGCAGCCTTTTAAGCGTCATCTCCAGCGCCTTGGCTTCCTGGTTGGCGTACTTGAAGGAGTTCATCATGTCGTTGATGAACCGGGTCGTAAGCTCAAGACAGCGAATGCGCTGGGTCAGTTCTACGTATAGGCGGCTTATGGCCCAGCGAAGCTGGCGAGCCCTTTTCGTGGTTGGGCTGGTGAGCTTCTGGAGCCTTTTGCCCAGATTCTCGACAGCGTCCTGTATCTCGCTGATGCGGTCAATGATCGTGACCTGGGCCCTTATTCGCTCGGAAATCTCATCCTGGTCGTCAACATCCTCAAAGAATGAAAAATAACGGTCGGCCTTTGACGCGTCCTTCTTTATCTCCTCGCCCAGGTCAAGAATCAGGCGGGCGGCATAACGGGACCGGGAAAGCGCTTTTATCATGACCTTCTTTCCGCGCTCTATCCGTTTTGCTATTCGGACTTCGCCCTCGCGGTTGAGAAGCGGAGTCTGACCCATGTCCCGCAGGTACATCTTTACCGGATCATTTGTCCTCTCGAGGTCGGGGTCAAACGTGAGGCCTCCCCGTGGAGGTATAACCGGATACGGAGGAGGTTCTTCAGCCTGTGGTTCCTTCTCGAGAACGTCTATGCCTTCATCATCCAACATCTGGAAAAGCAGGTCCATGCCCTCGCTGGAGTGAAAATCCGACGGCAGCAGGTCGTTGATTTCGTCATAATTGACGAAGCCTTTCTTGCGGGCGTACGCTACGATTTCCAGAAATTCGTCAAGCCGTTCTTCCATGAAGCCCCCGTACTTCTTCCACAACTGCCATCATTTCGCGGTTCAGAACCTCAACGAGCCGGTTGTCGCGCCTCTGCCCGGCGTCTTCAATCTGGCGGCGAATGCGCCGCTGCTTCTCCAAGAGGTGCTCTGTCATCAGGCTTCGCACCGCCGATTTGAACGCTTCCAGCGTAGGCGCTTCGTGGCACGAGTTGTCAATAAAAGCCAGCATCGCGAGGTGTGAAGTATCCTGTGGTTCTTTGCCCTGAAGCAACGCTTCGAGAAGAGGAGCCACCTTCAGAGTTTTTCGCGACTCGTCGGAAAGGTTGGCGCACAACGCGGCCCCCTCCTTTGGAAACCGTCTGAGCCCCTTGACCAGCATCTGTTCGTTCATTGGCACGTGTAAAGGCTCGGCGGCCGCTTTATCGGCGGAAGGTTCCTTCACCCCTCTTGTCTTGTCGGCCAGCCTTCTGAGAACCTGGCCCGGTTCAAGTCCCGCCCTGCCGGCGGTCTCGCTGGCAAACTCTTGGCGGGCCAGAGGGTCTGGAACGGCCGCCAGATATTCGGCCAGAGAATCAACGAAAGCGACGCGGCCCTCCACGCTTCCTAAGACCGCCTTTGCTTGAGCCTGTTCCACCAAAAAGCGGAAAAAGGG
>JBBIMN010000009.1:4452-18413 GCA_037444385.1 Acidobacteriota bacterium
TTAGCCACTGCTTGCCTGTAGGCCTCCGCTCCCGCGGTCCTTACGCATTCATCAGGATCCTTTCCACTGGGGAGAGTGGCCACCCGAACAGCTAAAGAGTGGGAGAGCAGAACCGGAACCGCTCTCTGAGCGGCCGTCAGGCCCGCCGAATCTGCGTCGTAATTCAAAACCACCTCTTTGGCGTACCTGGAAAGCAGGGCCGCCTGCCCTGGGGCCAGGGCTGTCCCAAGCCCGGCCACCACGTTCAAGACGCCAGCGCTGTATGCGGACACGAAATCCATGTAGCCTTCAACCAACACCGCCTGTCCCTTGCGGCGTATCTCCTCTTTCGTCCAGCAGAGCCCGAAAAGCAGGTCCCTTTTCTGGAACAGCGGAGTTTCCGGCGAATTGAGGTACTTGGGCTCCTGGCCGTCTATCGCCCTTCCCCCGAACCCGACGGTGCGCCCCATCGCGTCCCTTATCGGAAACAGAAGCCTGTTGCGGAAACGCTCTGCTCTGGCGCCATGCTCCCGCTCTGCCAAAAGGCCCGCCTCCGTAGCATCTTCGGGAGAAAACCCTTCCCTGGCCAGGTGATTCATGAGGCCTCCGCTCAGCGGAGCGTAACCGAGGGCGAATGTTTCTGCCGCTTTCGCGTCAAGCCCCCGCCGTTCAAGGTAAGCGCGCGCCGGGCTATTAGCCTCCTCGGCCTTCAAAGCGGATTTGTAATAATTCTCGGCACAAGCCAGAACCTTGCGCAATTTTTCCTTGCGGTCAGGGGGGCTGGAAGCGCCTTTCGAATGTGCTGGCCCGGTGGCAATGGTCACGCCGGCCCGGTTGGCGAGGATTTCCAGCGCCTCGCCGAATGAGCATCCTTCGATGTCCTGCAAAAATTGTATGAGGTCCCCGCCCTTGTGGCAGCCGAAACAGTAGAAAAGGCCTGTTTCCTGGTCCACCGAAAAGGAGGGCGTCTTCTCCCGGTGAAACGGACACAGCCCCAAGCTCCGCTTGCCCTTGCGAGCGAGCCTGATGTACTCGCCGTAAACGGTGAGGGGATCAATTAGATTTTTCAGTTCCTGGACACTACTTACGAATGCCATTTCCCCTCGTGCCAAAATTGCGCCAAATGACAGGCACTTGACCTAAAGCCCGCACTGCCAATTAAAAGGGCCTACCTCCGTAAGCGAGCGGGGTGTTTCCCTACACGCGCCTTTGGTAATGTAATGCTTCATCGTACTTCGTGCAACCCGCTCAAATTATTAGGTGTCTCGAAGCACAACGACTGTTGCGCCAGCCCCCCCGAGGGAGGGGGGCGCCTCTTCGTAACTCTTGACATATCTGCTTCTCTTAAGGAACTGGTGGACGCCAGATTTTAACCGCCCCGTTCCAATACCGTGAATGACTCGCACATGGCCCATGCCCCTTAGCACTGCCCTGTCCAGGAAGGCTTCCAGCGCCTCCGTCGCCTCCTCGACGGTTTGGCCTATAAGGTTGATCTCCAGGGAGGCTTCACCCGCGTTCACCATCGCACCGCCTGTGGAATGGGTCGCGGAACTTTCATTGGCTATCAGCTCAACGTCGGATGCTCCAACGTGAAACGTCTTGCCATCCACGTCAATCCTCAATTTCATGGTGGCTCGGTCGGCCGAGGTCACTTTGCCTTTAAGGCCGAAGCCGCGGATCATCACCCAATCGCCCTCACGCGGTAATTGTGCCCAAATGCGCTCTCCGGATACCGCCACTCCGGCTTCTTTGGCCGCCGACTCGATGACCTTGGGTGCCGCCCTCTTGGCGGCCCTGCGAACAGCCTGCCGACTAACTTCCAGCCTGAGTTCCGCCACGAACCGTTGCTGCGCTTCCCTGATGCGCCTGGGCACCTCCTCCTCGGCAAAGCGTTTCCTGGCCGCCTGGGCCAACTCCAACTCCTCGTCGAGCCTTTTCTGCTTGTCGAGTGATGCCCGCTGCATGTCCATGGCTACCAACCTCTCGGCTGCCAAGGAGGCCTTTGCAGCTTCGAGGGCCTCCATCACCTCCTTGAGGCGCCGTTCCTCCTTTGGCATGGCCGCTCTCGCCGCTTCCAGTATCTCGGCGGGAAGGCCCGCTGCTGCCGCCGTGTCGAGCGCCCTGCTTTGGCCAGCGCGCCCCATTATCAGGCGAAACGTTGGACGAAGGTAGCCCTCGGAAAACTCCATGCAGGCGTTTCCCATCCCAGGTGTCGTCCACGCCCTGGCCTTCAGCGCCTCCTGGTGGGTGCTGCAAAGGATGTAGCCTTTTTGCCGGTGGAGGTGGGCCAAAATTGCTTCCCCTAAGGCAGCGCCTTCCACGGGGTCCGTTCCAGAGCCAAGCTCGTCTAGGATAGCCAGAAAAGGCTCTTTCAGCGCGCACAGCGCTTCCCTGAGGTGCGCCATCCGAGCTGAAAAGGTGGAGAGCGAATCAAGGATTGACTGCGAATCGCCAACCGAGGCGTAGAAGAAAGCGAAGACTGGGAAGACGCTTCCTTCGGCCACCGGCGCCGGTATGCCGGCCTGGTTCATGGCGCACAGAAGCCCCACCGTTTTCAGCGCAACGGACTTGCCGCCGGCGTTTGGCCCGCTTACGACAAGAGTGCGGGTGCCATCGAATGCCATCTCAAGGCTCAGTGGAACAGCGTCTTGTCTGGGCGCCTCCCCCCATGCCTCCCCTCTCAGGCCATTGAGCGCGGGGTCGAGAAGCGGGTGGCGCCCTTCAAATATCGCGAGGCGGCCGCCTGAGGCACCAGGCTCGGAAAAGCGCCCGCCAATCGCGCACCCCAGCCTTGCGCAGGCCGCCATCAGGTCAAGGTGCTCTATCGCCTCCTGGACCCTTTCCAGGATGGGGGAAGCGGCGCTTGCCCTTCCAGACACTTCAAGGAGGATGCGTTGTATCTCCTCCCGCTCCAATGCGTCCAAGTCGGAGAGACGGTTGTTCAATTCCACCGCTTCCAAGGGTTCTATGAACGCCGTCGCGCCGGTTGAAGAGCTGTCGTGAAGAATGCCTTTGACCTCGGACTTGCGTGACGCCTGGACGGAGAGCACCAAGCGCCCGTTGCGGACAGTGCAGCTCCCATGGCGCAGCACCGAACTCCCCAGCTTCGCAGCCATCTCCTCCATCATGGAAAAGACGCGGTTTCTGGCCCTCTCGCGCTCGTTTCTGAGTCTCATCAGTTCTGGACTGGCGCCGTCGCGAAGCTCGCCCTTGTCGTCGAGGACCCGTTCAAGAAGCTCTCCCACGCTCTCGGCCTCCTCGTACGGAGGCGCGATGTCGCGCAAGGCGGGGCTGTCGGATGAGGGATCTTTAAGCCACGCCAATATACCGTGGTAAATCCGGAGGGCCGTTCTAAGGTCTCTAAGGGTTTCAAGAGGCAGGGCTATGCCTTCAGGTGCGCTCGTTGGCGAGCGGTGGTAACCCTCCAACGAGAGGCGCCCGCAGAGAGATTCCCCCTCCGCGAACTCCAGTACGCGCTGCTGGCGCAGCAAGACATCTTCCGGTTCCAAAGCCGGACGTAGCTCCGCGGCCCGGCGCCTGCCTTCGTCCGTCGAAGCACACAAAGACAGGAGCATGAGGACGCGGTCCCACTCAAGGGCCTTGAGCGTCCTTTCGTCCATCTATCTGCCCTGATTTTGGCTTAACAGCCTGTTAGGCGTTGAACTTTCGTTCCTGAGCCAAACGCTTGAGGAGCTTCTTGCGGGCGGCAATGGCCTTTTTCTTCCGCTTGACGCTAGGCTTCTCATAATGCTGGCGCTTCTTCAGCTCCGAGAGCACGCCGGCCTTTTCGCACTTGCGCTTGAAACGCCGGATGGCGCCCTCGATACTCTCGCCATCTTTAACGGTCACTTGCGGCACACGCTTTCGCCTCCTCCCTTTTTCGATTTCCGCCGCCCAAGGACGGGCGGATGACAGCCTCTAATTTTAGCTGATTTGGCCTGGATTTGCAAGCCCAGGGAGCCAAAGGCGCCCCCTGGGCCTGATATTTGGCAGCCCGCGGGCAGGCCTTAATGCCCCAGGCCCTTCAACATGTCCTTGAGGGACGGCCGCTTGTTGGGCTGGCCTTCGTCGGCTCCCGCGCCTCCCTGGGCACCGCCAGGCATCATCATGCCCATCATCGTTGTTTTGGCGTAGCCCGCCGGCAAAACGAATTCGGAACCGGGGATGACCGTCATCTGAACATCCCTCGTCGTGAGGGTCGTGGTCCCCTGGTCCTTCCCGTTGGCCGTATGGTGCATGACCACCTGCACTGGCAATCCGAGAAATCCCACCTTCTGCTGAACCTCCTTGTCGAAGGCTTCGTCCCCCGTCGCCAGCCCCTGGGCCTGCCAGTTGCGGCCGCCGAAGAGAGCCATCACATCCATGGCTGGGTTCGTGTAGTAGTCCGTCACCGAATCCTCATGGCTCTTGTTGTGGAAGCCCATGACCGTGGCCTCGGCGTCGTAGGAAATATGCACCCGTTTTCCGGTACAAGGCATACCGTTGATCACCTTCGGCGGAAGCGGCGCCACGTCCACGCGCTGGTTCGAGCGCGTGCTCTTCATTGACTTGGCCATTGCGTTCATCTGGTTCACGTCCATCTCGACGTACTGCTTGGTGGCCGGAAAAACGAAGTACGCTTTGCGCGTTGCGTTGTCTCCAACCATGTAGGAGCCCTTATGAAACATCATGTAGTCGGTCAGGTAGGTCATCTTGAACTTGCCGTCAGCGGCCATGGCCTCGAAGGAAAAGTCCATGCTGCCTTCCGGACTCATTCCCATCTTTCGCATCTGCTCTTTTTCTTCGGGGCTCATGTCCTTGGCGCGCTGTTTCTGCTCCTGGGCTACCCCGCCTTCGGTTTTCATATCACCCTTGTACTTTATCCCCGAGCCCGCCCAGGCGCAGAGGGCCATGCTCGCTGAAACCGCCATCACGACCATCTTTCTCATGAGCGCATCCTCCTCTTCCAGCAGGAAACTATAATTTTGCCCCATCTTCTTTGTCAATACCGAACGGCCTCCTTCAAGGCCTTTCGTGACGCGCGTCACTGCTTTGTTTGAAGGATGACGCGCGCCTTGAGGCCGATGCCCGGCTCGTTGTCAAGTTCCAACCTGCCGCCCATTCGTTCAGCGAGGTCGCGGCAGACCAGAAGGCCGAGCCCCGTTCCCCCCTCCTTTGTGGTCAAGTAGGGCGTAAAAGGCGCGGCGGCGACTTCGGGAGGCAGTCCGCCGCCGTGGTCTTCGATTGCCAGGACTATCTCCATTGAAGAGTTCGCGGCTACGCTGCCATGAACCGAAACTTCGCCCTCCCTTCCCCGCTGCGCTTCAATTGCGTTGCCAAGAAGGTTGAAAAGAACTTGGTAAAGCGCCCCCTCGTCAACGATGGCCCTGATTGCGGTGGGGACCTTTATGTTCACGGCCACGCTGGCCTTTTCAGCCGCGGGCCTCAGCGCCCGATAAACCGCTGCGGCTGTCTGTTTCAAAGAAACCTCTTCCATTCGCAAGGGACGGTCCTCGGCCAAATCCTTGAACCGCCCGGCCAGCCTCGCCAGACGCTCGACTTGGTCAAGAAGGACCGCGACCGCCTCCTCTTGGAGCTTCTCGCGCCCATGCTCGCTCCCACACGAGGCTTGCAGCTCCTGCAACCAGAGCCGCATCGGCGTCAACGGGTTGTGGATTTCGTGGGCCAAAAGCCTGGCCATGCTCCTGTAGCTCTTGAGCCGCTCCTCTTCAAGCGCTTTCGTGAGATCAATCCATCGCCAAAGGACCCGGTCCAGCGAGGCGGAACGCTCGGTTCTGTAAACCCTGCCCTTGTAGGCGACCGTTTCTTCGGGCTTGTGTCCACCATCTTTCCAGAGCGAGCGCCCCAGGTCATTCCCCCACAAGGCTGTTCCGGCCTGGTCGGTCATCAGGAGACCGTCTGGAATGCCTTCCACGACCCGCTTCATCAACTCTCCTCCGGCCCTCAGGCTTCGCCGGAGCTTTGCCTCCCTCTCCTGCTGCCTTAGAACGACAAGCAGGTACGGAAGGTCCAGCGGCTTTTCCAAAAAGTCCACGGCGCCGTGCTCCCGCGCCTCCAGCGCCGTTGAGGTCTCACCGAAGCCGGTCATGACTGTCGCCAACAGGTCTGGATTTTGCTCCCGAAGTTTCGGCAAAAGCTCCAGTCCGCTCATGCCTGGTAAGCGGACATCCAAGAGCGCCAGGTCGGAGGGCGGGGCCATGAGAGCTTCGTGTGGCGTCGCGGCCGCGATGACTTCAAGCGCGGTCCTTTTGGATAAAATACGGGCTAATTCCTCGAGGGTCCTAGCGTCGTCCTCGACTATGAGCAGCCTCAGCCTCTTTTGTTCGGCTTGCTCCGTCATCTCGCGTCCTTTCGCTCGCTGGCTTTTCCAGGAAACCGCACGCGCGCCGTGGTACCGCCATTGGGCGCGTCCTCGAACGTGACCGTTCCGCCCATGCGCCGGGCCAGCAAATCCACGACAAAAAGCCCAAGGCCGGTCCCCGAGGTTTTGGAGGTGACGAACGGCTCTCCAATGTGGGCGCGAACATTGGGCGGAATGCCAGGACCGTTATCGGTGACGGTAAAGTCAATCAAGCCCTCCTCACGAAGCGCAAGCGCCACGATGACCAGCCCGTCATCGCCTCTGGCCGCCGTGGCATCAAGGGCGTTCAAAAGCAGGTTGACAGCGATTTCGACAAGTGCCTCGGGCCAGCCCAGCACCGTGGCGCCGCTATCCACTTCCCTGGCCAGACGAGGTCCCCCCTCGAATTGAGGCTCGACAAGCCGCAGCGCCGGCTCCAGCCACTCCTTAAAAGGAACGGGTTCCGGCGGGCCGGACGGCTTCCTGCCAGGCAACGAGAGGTCCTTGAGTATGCGCTGGGCGGACAGAAGGTGCTCCTTGAGGGCAAGCAGATCTTGCCTTGAGGGTGGAGCCTCTTCCATGAGCATTTCATCAAGGCGCAATCTGATTGGGTTCATGGCGTTGTTAAGCTCATGGGAGAGTCCCGCCCCGATTCTTTCCATAAGCCCCAGCCTCTGGGCATTGCGGATCTGTTCGCGCTGTTCGCCGGCGCGCTTCAGCAGTGCCTCAAATGCCGTGGAAAGCCACGTTGTTTCGTCGGCGTCGCGCGGGCCGCTGGGCTCATCCTGTTCCCACTCTTCCATTCGCTTCGCCAGTGCCGTAACCGGCTCAACGACTGTCTTGCGCAGATTTTTGATCAGGATGTGCCAGCCGGCGGCCCACCCGCAAAGGGCACAAACAAAGAGGAGCGCCATCGTAGCCTGTATCCAGCCAAGCGAACGCCCCAGCCCCGCTCGAAGGGCTTCAATGTAGCCACGGTCGGAGATCACGGTTACGTCGGCCCAATAGGAAGCTTCCACGTAGAGAGGGAAGACCGAGATGCCCCGGCCTCGCGCCAGGGGGCACTCCTCGGCCGCCTGTTCTCCCGCGCGAATATCTACAAGGCCAGTTCGCGATTTGATGCGAACTCCCCGCAGGTGGTCGGAAAAGGTCACCCTGGCGTCAAGATCCTCCGCAAGTGAATCTCGGTCATGGCCGAGCGCTCCGCTGTAAATACGGTAGCGGACGCGGACTATGTCGCTCAGGCGCGCCGTGTAGCCATAGCGTGTTGCGGCGTCCCACACGACCGCGTCCGGCAGGGCGAGATTCTGGCGAACGAATTCGTGCAGCCCCAGCGAAAGGTCGCCGCCCATGTCAACTGTCGAATCGGCCTGCTTCATTTCGGCCATTCTCGCTTCGTATCTGGCGCACTCCTTGACGCGAGGGTCGCCGGCAAGGTCGTAAAGCAGAAGCCGCGCCAAGCTGTCGGCTTCCTCTTTGGCGTAATCCTCCACGGCCAAAGAGATGAGCCTTGCCTGCGAGGCCCACACGGCGGCAAAGAGGACCAAAAGGGCAATGCTTGATCCGGCAAGGACGAAGCCTCCGCGGGTGCCCCAGCGCGCCAGGCGGCCTTCAAGCCCGAGAGGCTTCACGGCGCACCTCCGCTGCCAACGCGGCGGGCCTCGGCGCGCCGCAGGGCTTCCTCGGGGTCCACGTCGCCTTCCAGGACATCAGCTATAGCCTGCTGCAGAAACGATTCCTCCTCCCAGCCTATGGGGAAGGAGATCAGTTTGGTGCGGGAGAGCGCCAAGAAAGGTGCGCCATCAGGCTTTGGCGCCGCCGCCAGGACGGGGAGAAATCCGGCCTTGAAGACCGAGGCCTGAAAATCGTAGGAGACGAGAGCCTTGGCGGCATCCGGCGCTTCAAGCGGCAGCGACTCGCCCACTACGCACCAGCCGTCGTTTACCGCGATCGCTCCGAAGGCCGAAGGCAACGGCGCCACGGCGGCAGATTGGCTCAAAGGGCCACTTTCCCTCCAAAGCGCCGCCGCCTGTGACGCCATCATGAAGGCCGCCGCTGTTTGCCCGGAGGCCAGGGCGTTCCAGGCCTCCCTCGGCTCTTTGGCTCTAAGGCCAAACTCGCCGATAAAGCGCAGCACGTGAACTTTGGAGGAGCTGTAGATCGAGCTTGAATTTTCCCCGTCAAAACTTGCCGCAAGCGACCAGAAAAGGAGCGCCTCGGGCACGGATGAGCAGAGTGGCTGGTCCGCTTCCTTTCCCCAAGAGCGCAGCGCGATCATGTCCTCCCGCAGGCCCGCCAAATTGGAGGGCTCCGGCAGAGAGTACTTCTTCCACAGATCTTTCCGGTAGACGAGCACCGGCGCGTCAGCGGTCAAAGGGAGAGCCATCAATCCATTCGCGCATTCCAAAGAAGCGGCGACGTCCGGCCTGAGCCCGTCCCCCAGGCTTAGAGGGAACGGTTTGGTCCACTGGGAGAAGAGCGGCGCGAACCGGGCCTGAACCACTATCCCGTCGAAAGCGGCGGAGTGGGTCGAGAGCAAGAGGACCTCAAGATCGTGGGCCCTCTCATAGGGCCTCAAGGGGACCGCCGAAACGGGGGCCGAGGAAGGCCACGTTGCGCTTGCAAATAGTGATTCCAGTTGGGGCGGCACGCCCAGCCGTGGGGCGGGCCGCCACTCATCCTTCATCCCGCAAGCCAGCAGGCCCGACATCGCAACTGCGGCGATAGCCCACCGCGCACGCCTCATGAACTAAGTATACTCGGAAAATGGGCTTAGCAGGCTGTTGAGAAACTCCCGCGGCCCATGTGAGTCTTTTCAACAGCCTGCTTTAGGGCAGCGTGGGAGATCCCCTTTGCACCACGTGATGGAGATCCTCTACCAGAATTTCTCCAGATGTATGTTTCCCGTGCACTGGGGCGTATGCTCAGTCCAGCCCTGGCTTCCAACTTGCTGAAGCATCGCCTCGATCATGAGAGGGTTGCCACAAAGGAAAATATGCGTGTGCTCTGGCGACGGCTTAAAGCCTGCGGCCTTTTCCAGGCTGGGGGAACTCCACAGGTCGTTGATGAAGCCGGTATGGCCCTTCCACGGAAAGGGCTCCTCTTCCGGCTTGCTGACAATGGGCACATAAGCGAAACGCGGCACCAGCCGTTGCATCGTGGCAAGTTCCGCGCGGTAGCCAAGATCCCATGAGTGGCGGGCGCCGTGTATCACGGCGACGTGCGTATCGCGGATTTCAGGGAGGTGCGTGCGCAGCATACTCATATACGGGGCCAGGCCGGTGCCGGTTGCTACCAGCACGATGTTCTGGCTTGAAGGGACGCTGTCCATCGTGAACATTCCGACCATCTTTGGTGACAGCCAGAGCGAGCCGCCAGGCCTGAGGGCGAAGAGGCGTGGCGTGAGCGCGCCGGAGCGCACGAGCGTGATGAAGAATTCGATGTACTCGTTTTCGACCGACGATGAGGCGACCGAGTAGGCCCTTCGTATGAGCTTGTCGGTTGCGGCCGGGGGCTCCTCCGGGTCGGTAAACGCGGCGCGCTGGGCGGAACCCAGAAGGCCAAGCACGGTGTACTGTCCCGCCTTGAAAGGTGGAAGCTGCCAACCCTTTGCCGTGACCCTCAAGATCATCAGGCCCGAAGCCACGTCGAGCTTCTGTATGACCAGCGCATTGTATTCCGTTCCGGCCATCGTGCCTCCCTTGTCCCAAGATGCAGGCGGTCTGCTTCTGCCCGCCGCGCCGAAAGGAGTATCCCCCGGCTCCGGCACGCCGGTCAAGGGGAGATGCGGCGTCTATTTCCGGATGCGCGGACATGACGGGGGCCGGAGTGGCAACTGTTTCATCTTTCTTTACTCCAATCATGCTAGACTGTCAAAGAAGGAGGTGTGCCATGAAGCACCGTCTGTTGATCGCGGCGTCAATGATGCTGGTCGGACTCGGCCTCTGCGCGCAGGAGATGTCGCTGCTGGACAAGGCGCGCGCGGCTTACGAGAAGCGCGCCGATGCCGCCCAGGCGCAAGAGGCGGCCGCTCTCTACAAGCAGGCCGCCCAGGCCGACCCCAAATCCTATGAAGCCTTCTGGGAAGGGGCGAGGGCCTGCTACTTCTATGGCAACTATGCCCGCTCCGAAGCACCCGACTCGGAGAAGCTGGATATTTTTCAGGACGGCATTGGCCGGGCCAAAGCCGCCATCGCGCTGAAAGCCGATGGCGCCGAGGGCCACTTCTGGCTGGGCGTTCTCGACGGCGTTTACGGCGAGGCCAAGGGCATATTCAAGTCGCTCCACATGGTCCCCGAAATCAAAGCCGAAATGGCTGAATGCCAAAAGCTCGACAACACAGTCGAGTGCTACGGCCCCGACCGGGTGTTGGGAAGGCTCTACTACAAACTGCCGTGGTTCAAGGGCGGGGACGACAAGAAGTCCATCGAGTACCTTGAGAAGTGCGTGAACGGCTGCCCGACAAACGCGCTCGCGAAGCTCTATCTTGCCGAAACGCTGAAATCGGAGGGAGAGAAGGAGCGGGCCATCTCTCTGGTGAAGGCGATCGTCTCCATGACTCCCGACCCGCGCTGGGCGCCGGAACACGTCAACATCAAAGCCACGGCCGAGAAGTTCCTCAAGAAGTGGAGCTGACGCGGGGATAAGGAAGTATCGGGGTATCGGAATGTAGGAGTTAGCGGCACCTTTTCTCCGTTACACCGCTACTTCGTTGCGCCGTTACCGTATCGCCAGCGTTCAGCGGCCGGCACCATTATGGAGGACCCGGGACGCGGAGAGCAACCCGCGGCCTCGCCATGTTATGCGGCGCAGACGTGTCGCGTAACACGACTCTCAGGAGCTTTTAATTCTCAAAGAGGGGCGGGGCCTGTAGGAGCGATCTCCAGATCGCGATTCGTTTTTTCCCTGGCCTTCGGCCATATCGGCATCTGAAGATGCCTCCCGCAAAGCCGCTACGTCCCGTGCCGCCCTTTCCCGTTGTCCCCGCGTCCGTCATTCTCGCGTCTTGCGCGCCTTCGGCGCGGCCGCTTTCTTGGGTCTGCCGTACAGCAAGAGAAGGCAGGCGATGCAGCACTGGGGCAGGACGGCTATGAAAAAGCCGGTGAAGTAGCGCCAGAGGTGCGGGCCGGCGTGGATGGAAAGGCCCGTTGACGCCACCGCGGAGGCCAGGAGGAGCAAAGCTCCCGCCTGCCTCGGTTTTTTCAATCCAGCCAGCGCGCAAAGGGGGAGCGCGGCGAGCGTTCCCGTGATGAAGAGCCCCTCCCAAAGCGCCGAAGGGAAAAAGTTTTTGGGCCAGGATTCTTGAGGAAGCAGCCTTGCCGCAAGGCCGCCGTAAAGCGCCACGTACATGGCCAGGAAAAGCAGGCTGAGAGCCATGGCCAGGCGGCGCATGTCAGCTTCCGCTTTCGTTCAGAAGCGCGCGAAGCCTTGCCGCCACGGCTTCGGCGGTGAACCCCAGGTTCGCCGTGACTTCGGGGCCGGGGGCCGACGCGCCGAATCGGCTGATGCCCATCACGTCGCCATAAGCGCCCAGGTAATCGCGCCAGCCCATCGGCGACGCCATCTCCACCGCAAGCGCGGGAAGACCGGGAGGAATGGCCGCGTCGCGGTAAGCCTTGGGCTGCTCGCCGAAAAGCTCGCGGCAGGGGACTGAAACCACCCTGGCGTGAATACGCTCCCCGGCCAATAGCTTCTGGGCGGCGAGTGCCAGGCTCACTTCGGACCCGGAAGCTACGATCACCGCCTTTGGCTTTCCTCCTTCTGCCTCAACGAGGATGTAGCCGCCCTTTGGGACGCCTTCGGCTATCGGAAGAGAGAGCGCGTCAAGCACGGGCAGGTTCTGGCGCGTGAGGACAAGGGCCACGGGGCCTTTGGCTTCAAGCGCGCAGCGCCACGCGGCGGTCGTCTCGTTGGCGTCGGCCGGACGGAAGGTTCTGAATCCTGGAATGGCTCGCAGGCTCGGCAACTGGTCAACCGGCTGGTGCGTCGGGCCGTCCTCGCCGACGGCGACGCTATCGTGCGTGAAGATGAAGAGCGAGTGAGTCTTCATCAGCGCCGCCAGGCGCAGGGAGGGCCTCAGGTAGTCGCTGAAAACCAGGAATGTCGCGCCGAAAGGAAGGAGCCCGCCGTAAAGCGCCATGCCGTTCACGGCGGCGGCCATCGCGTGTTCGCGCACGCCGAAGTGGATGTTCCTTCCGCCCCGGCTATTCGCCGAGAAGTCGCCGCCATCCTTGATTGTTGTGTTGTTGCTGGGGCCGAGGTCGGCGGAACCTCCAATCAGGTTCGTGATAACTGGCGCGAGCGTGTTGAGAACTCTGCCAGACGCCACGCGGGTCGCCACGGCGCCATCCTCCGGCTTAAAAACGGGCAGGCTTTTCTCCCAGCCTGAAGGCATTTTACCGGCCACCGCGTCCTTGAACCGTTTTGCATCGTCCGGGTAAACATCCTGATAGCGCGCGAACAGGCCATCCCACGATGTTTTCGCCAGAACGCCTTTTTCTTGGGCAAGCAGCGTGTGGCCGTAAACGTCATCGGGAACGTGAAAGGCCTCGTCCAAAGGCCAGCCCAACTTTTCGCGGGTGGCCTTCATCGCGCCGGCGCCCAAGGGTTCGCCGTGGGCCTTGGCGGAGTCCTGCTTTGGGCTGCCGAAGCCGATGTGAGTTCGGACGATTACAAGAGACGGGCGGGCGGTTTCAGCCTTGGCCGCGCCGATGGCCGATTCAATTGCCTTGAGATCCTCGCCATCCGGGACCTTCTGAACATGCCAGCCGTAGGCATTGAAGCGCGCGCCAACGTCCTCGGTAAAGGCAAGCTCCGTACTTCCCTCGATCGAGATGCGGTTGTCGTCGTAAAGATAGACCAGCTTGCCAAGCTTGAGATGCCCGGCGAGGGAGGCTGCCTCCGAGGCGATGCCTTCCATCAGATCGCCGTCCGATACGATCGAGTATATGGTGCTGTCCACCAGGGGGAACCCGTCGCGGTTATACACAGCCGCGAGGTGAGCCTCGGCCATCGCCATTCCGACGCCCATTGCGAAGCCCTGGCCCAGGGGGCCCGTAGTAGCCTCGACGCCGGGAACTTCGCCATACTCCGGGTGGCCAGGCGTTTTGGAACCCCACTGGCGAAAGCGCTTCAGCTCTTCGATGGAAAGGCCGTAGCCGTAGAGGTGCAAAAGGGCGTAAAGAAGCGCCGAACCGTGGCCGGCGGAAAGAATAAACCGGTCACGGCCAGGCCACTTTGGGTTGGTTGGATCGAAACGGAGGAACCTGTCCCAAAGGACATAAGCCATCGGGGCGGCGCCTAATGGCATGCCGGGGTGGCCGGACCTGGCCTTTTCCACCTGGTCAACCGCAAGCAGCCTGATCGCGCTTACGCAACGCTTATCGGGATTTGCCATTTCCTCTGGCCCTCCGGGAAGAGGCGCATAACGCCTTCGCGGAGGATTATATCCCAAAAAGAGGCGGGCGGCCTTGCGGCCGCCCTAAGAGGGATGATGATGAGGAGGGGGGATCCTCGTCTTGTATAACGCCTGTTCCGCCCCGTTATTCCCGGCCAGGGAAAATTGGCCGTGCCGGCGCCAACCCGCTTGAAGTTTTCAGCCCAAGCCGGTATTCTTTAAGGAGGAGGGCAAGCACGGTGTGCG
>JBBIMN010000010.1:0-18276 GCA_037444385.1 Acidobacteriota bacterium
TTTGGGGCCGGGAGCAATCCCGGCCCCGTTATATTCAAACAAATCCAGAATCACTATTTTTCCCGCGGCGCGGGTCGGCGGCTGGAACCGGGGACCGGCTGACGGTATAATAACCGGGCGGGCTCGAGTGCCCCTTTCCGTCGTTAAGGAGCCATCATGAAGCGAAAAGAGATACTGGACGAGCAGGGCATCGAGCGCTGTATCGAGCGGCTCGCGCAAGAGATCGCCGAGAGGCAGAATGGCGGAGGGCTGGCTTTCATCGGCATCCACCGGAGGGGCGTTCCCCTGGCAACGCGTCTGGCGGCAAAGCTGAGAAAACTTACGAAGCATGAAGTCCCGGTCGGCGCTTTGGACATTAACCTCTATCGCGACGATTTTTCGCAGGCGGGCGCGGCGCCGGTGCTCAGAGGCACGCACGTCGAATTTCAAATCGAGGGCCGAACGCTGCTTCTGGTGGACGATGTTTTGTTCACCGGCCGCACGATTCGGGCCGCGTTGGACGCCCTCGTTGACCTCGGCCGCCCGGCCAGGGTTCAGCTCGCCGTCCTTTGCGACAGGGGCCACAGGGAGCTTCCGATTCAGGCCGATTACGTCGGCCTCTCCCTCAACACGCGCCGCGAGGATCACGTGGAACTGAGGTTAAAGGAGACCGACGGAGATGATTCTCTCCTTCTCGAAGGCGGCCCTGAGTCAAAGGAGAAGGCCGCCGCCAAGGCGCGTGGCGGGAGGCGGAAATGAGCATTGGCAAACATCTCTTAGGAACCGAGGGGCTTGGCGCCGACGAGATAACGCTCGTACTGGATACCGCTGAAAAAATGGCCGAGATTTCGGCGCGTCCATTGAAAAAGGTGCCCGCCCTGCGCGCGAAACTCGTGGTCAACCTTTTCTTTGAAAACTCCACCCGCACGCGCTCATCCTTCGAGATCGCCGAGAAACGCCTATCGGCCGACACGCTCAACTTTTCCACTTCAACCAGCTCGGTGCAGAAAGGCGAGACGCTGGTTGACACGGTCCTTAACCTGGAGAAGATGCAGCCCGACTGCTACGTCATGCGCCACGCCAGCCCGGGCGCCCATCAGCTCATTCTGCCTTTCACCAAAGCCTCGGTAGTGAACGCTGGCGACGGCGCGCACGAGCACCCGACCCAGGCGCTTCTGGACGCGCTGACGATCCGCCAGAAAAAGGGCGGCTTCAAGGGGCTGGAGGTCTTGATTTGCGGTGACATCGCTCACTCGCGGGTAGTCCGCTCTAACATACATCTCTTGAAGACGATGGGCGCCAAGGTGACGCTTTGCTCTCCCGCCACTCTTATGCCGCCTCACATGGATTCGCTGGGAGTCAAGGTCACGCATGATTTTGATGAGGCACTTTCAGGCAAAGACGCGGTGATGATGCTTAGAATGCAATTGGAGCGGCAGCAGAAGGGCCTCTTCCCCTCTTTGCGCGAGTATTACCAGACTTTCGGCTTGACGGAACAGAGGCTGAGGCGCGCGAGCCCGGACGTGATCGTGATGCACCCCGGCCCCATGAACCGGGGCGTAGAGATCGCTTCCGAGGTCGCCGACGGGCCGTACTCGGTCATTTTGGACCAGGTGGAGAACGGCGTCTCTATCCGCATGGCTGTCCTTTATCTCCTTTTGGGCGGAGGCGAAGATGAAACTGCTCATTAAGAACGGGCGCCTGGTTGATCCGGCCTCCGGCACGGACGAGACGCTCGACGTTCTGATCGAGGATGGCAAGTTCTCGGTCGTGGACAAAAGTCTCTCATCGAAAGGCGCGGAGGTTTTCGACGCCACTGGAATGGTTGTCGCGCCGGGGTTCATTGACATGCACGTCCACTTGAGGGAGCCGGGGTTCGAGCGCAAGGAGACGATAGCGTCAGGCCTGGCCGCCGCGCTGGCCGGAGGTTTTACGGGCGTGGCCTGCATGCCGAACACCAACCCAGTCAACGACTGCGGCTCCGTCACCACTTACATTCTGGACAGGGCCAAGGCTTCAAGTCCAGTGGCCGTTTACCCTGTAGGATCGGTCACCCAGGAACAACAGGGAGAGGACCTCTCTCCATTTGCGGAACTGAAGGCGGCGGGCGCGGCGGCTTTTTCGGACGACGGCCTTCCCGTGAAAAGCTCCAAGGTGATGCGCCGCGCCCTGGAATACGCCGGCTCCCTGGGAATGGTTGTCATTGACCACTGCGAGGATCTCGATTTGGCGCACGGCGGCTCGATGAACGAGGGCAAGGTCTCCGCGCGCCTCGGCCTGCGGGGCATTCCAGCCGAAGCCGAGGTCATAATGATCAGGAGGGACTTGACGCTTGCCCGCATGACGGGCCAGCGCGTCCACATCGCCCACGTCTCCACGAAGCTGGGGGTGGACGTCATCCGCGTGGCCAAGAAGCGGCGCGTTCCAGTGACAGCGGAAGCGACGCCGCACCACTTCTCTCTCACCGAAGACTCGGTGGCATCGTTCGACTCGAACTACAAGATGAATCCTCCGCTGAGAACCAAGGAGGACGTCGAAGCCGTCATCGAAGGGCTGGCCGACGGAACCCTCGACGCCATCGCCACGGACCACGCTCCGCACGCATATGAGGAAAAGCTGGTCGAGTTCGACCGGGCGCCCAACGGCATCATCGGCCTTCAAACGGCTGTTCCGCTTGCGATTGACAGGCTGATCCTGCCGGACAGAATTTCGCTCAAGCGCATGGTTGACGCCTTTTCCTGCGCTCCGGCGCGCATCCTGGGCCTTGCTCAGAAGGGGCGCGTGGCGCCCGGCCTTGGCGCGAACCTTACCATTTTTTCTCTGCGAAAAGAGACCCTCCTCAGGCCGCAAGACATCAAGTCGCTCAGCAAGAACAGCCCCTTCTTGAACCAGAAGATACGGGGCGCGGTAGTCACGGCTGTCATCGGAGGAGTGGCCTATCCGGCGAAAGAGTGAAGACGTTAGAAGCTGGAAGCTGGAAACTGGAAGTCAGACGATGACATTGCGGTACTTGCTTCTTTTTACGTCTTAGTTCTGCTTCGCCAACTTCGCGTCTTGGAGGTACCAGTGCCCTCCTCGAATCCAGAACGGTTTATGGAAAAGGCTCTCGCCCTGGCCAGAGAGGCGGCCTTGAACGGCGAGGTGCCGGTAGGCGCCGTGATAGCGCTTCCCGGCGGCCCGGTCTTCGAGGGGCGCAACCGCGTTGAGGCCGGCTGCGTTTTCGACCACGCGGAGATGGAGGCGCTTCGCAAGGCTCTGGCGGCTTCAGGCAGGCGAGGCCTCGGCAAGGCCACTCTCTACTGCACCGCGGAACCATGTTTGATGTGCTTGGGGGCGATGGTTCAAGCCCGCATCGGCGGGCTGGTGTACGGTTGCGAGGAGCCCAGATTCGGTGGCGTCGCCCTCCTGCAGAGGCTCTGGGCCGAGGGACGGTATCCACACAAGTTCCCCGTCGCTTCTGGCCTTCGCGATGAGGAATCCCGGCGGCTTCTAGTGGACTTTTTCAAAAAACAACGGCCAAATGGGCCAGAGACGAGCCTGGAGGCAAACCAACATGGCGCCATCAAGCCTTGACGCGTTAAAGGAAGAGTACCGCGCGGACCTTCCAAGTATTATCGCCAGCTTGGCCGAACGCCTGCGCACCCAACTGGACGCCGCCTATTCGCCGCAAGCGTGGAGCGACTTGCATCGAGCCGTTCACGGCCTTGCCGGAACATCGGCGACCTTTGGTTTCTTGGAAATCAGCGAGCGAGCGCGCGACCTTGAGGCGGTCATCAAGGCCATTCAGGAGGAGGGCGCCGCCCCAACGAGCAGCCGCCGCGACGACGTGCTGGGGGCGCTCGACAGCCTTCTAGGCAAATCTCCTAGGGCCGCGGCCGCAAGGCAGCCCGCCAAGGCGGCGGCCAGGGGGGGGCCGCAACTTTGGGAACCGATCGCTCCAACCCCGCCACCGGCGGACAAGGGGAGACTGGTGTACATTTTGGAAGATGACCCGCGGCAGGCAAAAACGCTTTCGGAACAGATCGCCGGTTTTGGATATAAGGCCACATGCTTCGACAGGTTGCAACCCTTTGGCCAGGCGCTTGCCGACTCCAGGCCCGACGTGATCGTTGCTGATGTGGTGTTCCCCGAAGGCGATCTCGCCGGCCCGCAGTTCATAGCGCGATGCCAGGCCACCATGAAACCGCCAGTCCCAGTCATCTTCACGTCGGTTCGGGGTGATCTTGAGGCAAGGCTCGCCGCGGCCCGCGCTGGCGCGAAAGCCTATTTTGTCAAACCGGTGAATATTTCAGAGCTCACCGGGTGGATAGACCAGTTCGCCCGACCGGTTCCCTCTGATCCGTACAGAGTTCTCGTCGTGGATGACGAGACGGCGCTCGCGGCTTACTACGTCCAGGTCTTGAGGCAGGCGGGGCTTGAGGCTCTTGCCGTCTCCGACCCGCTGAAAGTCATGGGGCCTCTTTCCGAATTCCGCCCCGAGTTGATTATCATGGACGTCTACATGCCTGGTTGCAACGGCGTCGAGCTCGCGGCTTCAATCAGACAGTTAGAGGCCTACGCGGCCATACCGATACTCTTCCTCTCCACCGAGGCGAGCCTCGACAGAAAACTGAAGGCCCTGAAATTTGGGGGGGACGACTTTCTTACGAAACCGATAGAGCCCCAGCAGTTGGTGCTTGCCGTTTCGACCCGCGCCGAACGGGGAAGGTTTCTCCGCTCGCTGATGGTGCGCGACAGCCTCACCGGCCTTTTAAGCGAAACGGCGCTCAAGGATATTCTAGCCATTGAGGTGCCGCGCGCGGCGCGCTACCACAACAGCGTTGCGTTGATTCTCATGGAGATTGATGGCCTGGAAGCCATCAGGAAGCATTTTGGGCATACCGCGCTTGACCGGACTCACAAGGCTCTGGCGTGGGTGCTCCGGCAGCGGCTTCGGAAATCCGATGTTTTGTCGAGAGGTGCCCGGGGGGGATCCGCCCTTCTGCTTCCGCATACCGACAAGGCTGGCGCGGGCAAAGTAATCGAGTCGGTGCAGGCGGATTTTTCAAACGCCGTCATTCAATCCGAGTCCAAGCCTTTTAAAACGGCTTTCTGCGCGGGCGCCGCTATTTTCCCGGAGTTTGGCAACCCGGCCGCGCTCTTGGCCGCGGCCGACTACGTGGTGGCCATGAGCGGCGATCCGGTGGCCGGGACGGTACATCGTGGCTGGCGCGAGTGGAGGTTGAGCGCGTGGCGTTGTCAGCTCATAACGCAAGAAGGCCGCCGTGACGGCGGCCTTTTACCGTTAACAAAACGATGTTCTGCCCCTTTGGGGGAAGAAAGCTTTTAGGGCAAAATAGGCGAAGCTGGCGGCACGAGCGGGGTGCCGGCCGGAGCGCCTGATTCCGTGCCGCCCACGCCGGTGTCAATGTGGGTCGTCTCGATTCCCTGAACTGTACGAATCTTCATGTTGTAGTTCTTGAAGAAGTCGTCGTAGCGGTAGAAAACCCCATTGGCCTTGCCCCAGGTCACCACCGTGTCAGGCGCGGTCGAATAAAGAGCCAGCCCCATCGCCCGAAGGACGTGGACCATGTTGCCTTCGTTCAACTGGGCAGCAACCTCCCAACCGCCGCTTATGGGCGCCACCCCGAGGCCGCCA
This sequence comes from Acidobacteriota bacterium, assembly GCA_037444385.1. GTDB lineage: Bacteria > Acidobacteriota > UBA4820 > UBA4820 > DSQY01 > JAEMPZ01. The sequence continues at coordinate 5,618 of JBBIMN010000010.1, forward strand.
AGGAAAGTGGCCGCCGACTCGGGCGTCCAGCCGCCCTGCGGAACGGCCGTCTTCAGGTGGCTTGCGAGAAGCACGGCGAAGTCGCCCTGGGTTATTGGATCCTGGCTGCTGTAAGCCCATGCTGAAAGACCAAGCGCTAGAACCGCCACAGCCGCGATGGCCAAAACTAAACGTTTAGTAGTCATGACGCTTTCCCTCCGTGTCTAATATACTTCCACCATTGCCCGTTGTCAAGCGCAAGCACGCGCTTGCCTCGCGGGAGTTTTTCAGCGGCCCGCTAAGCCCCTTTTCTTTTCCTCTTAAATGTTCCGCCCCAGTCGCCCCGGCCCTTCAGCAACCACGGCAGGCGTTTGGGGGAGGCGCCAGTCGCGTAGTAGTAGTGGTTGGCGTAATAGTAATCGTAGTAATAAGAAGAATGCGTGTTAACGCCGTTTAGCACTACTCCGGCCACCTGGGCATGAATGCGCTCCAGAGATACCAGGGCGCGCTCAAGAAGCGGTTTGGGGGTTGATTTGTATTTCGCCACCATGACCACCAGTCCGGCGTGGCGCGCGAGAATCTGCGCGTCGGTGATGGCAAGGCAGGGGGGGGAATCTATCAGAACCCAGTCGTACTCCTGGCGCACCCTTGAAAGCAGTTCTTCGAACCGCTTCATCGAGAAGAGCTCCGGCGGGTTTGGAGGGATCGGCCCCGCGTAAAACACCCAAAGATTGGGCGCTTTGGGGATCAAATAGTCTTCGAGCCGTGCTTGGCGGTCGGCCATGTACTGCGTCAAGCCTTTGGCGTGGTCGGTGGGCTTGAGCTTCCGGTGGAGGCTTGGGCGCCTCAGGTCGCAGTCCATCAAAAGGACCCTGTCTCCCGCCGCGGCAAGAATGTTGGCCAGGTTTACGGCCACGGTGCTCTTTCCTTCGCGTGGCGTGGCCGAGGTGATGAGGATTACGTTCTTGGCCTTGTCCTGGCTGGCATAGATAAGCGCCGTGCGCAGGGTTTGGAAAGACTCAACCGCGCTGCGCTCGCTCTCGGGCGTCGTGGTCGGAACCATGGTCAAAAGGTTTTGTCCAAGCCCCTGCTCTATGTCCTCGACGGAGCGGATACGCGTGTCCAGGTACTGGTAAGCGACCAAGCTGCCTATGGAACCCATCAGCCCAAGCAGAAAAGCCAACATGATGTTCATCCTGACGTTGGGCTTGACGTGCGCCGTTGGGGGCACGGCGCGCTCAACAATGCGGATGTTGTTTGAAAGAAGGTTGCCCGCGACGTCCAGTTCTCGCATCTTGTCGTACAAGAGGTCAATGTACTTCTTGAGCGAGGCGCCGCTGGTCGCCATGGTCTCGCTGGTGCTGGCGCCTTCCATGAAATTCACGCCCTCCCGCTTGAGGCCAGCGAGATCGCCATTCAGGTTGGCCTCCTCGCCGCGAAGCGCCTGGTACTGGTTCTGGTAGCTCGACAGGACTACTTGCGCCTGCGAGGCGATGCGGTCCTTTAGGCTCTGGAGTTCCCTCTGCTTCTTCTGAACGTCGGGGTGCTGCGGAGTGAACTTGCCGAGCAGGCGGCCAAGCTCCCGCTCCCCCTCGTTGTACTGCTTGGCAAGGTCTTGTACCGTCGTATCCTGCGAGACGGTGGGAATAGAGAGAGGGTTGCCGCCGGATGCCGCCCATGATGCCATCTGGTTTATCTGGGCGCTCACCTCGTTTTCCCGCACGCGGACGTCTCCGAGTTTCAACTCGAGCGCCTCTATCCGCTTGTCGAGAATCTCCTTCTGGTTCTGCGGAAAATATGAATCGCTCTTGGTAAGCGCCGTGCTGTACTGCTGTTGCTGCCTGGTGTACTGCTCCTGCATCTGGCGGATCTTTAACTGCATCTCCTGGTTGGCCTTCTCCACGAACTCCATCGCAGTCCGAAGATTTTGCGCGGCGTAAGCCTCAGCGACGGCATTGGCCCACTTCGCCACTTCGTCTTTATAAGGAGCTGTCACCGTGATGCGGAAAAGAGCGCTGTCTCTCGCCACCTCGACCTTGACCATGGAGGCCAGAATCTTCGCGTTGTCCGCCGAGGCGTCGCCAAAGCCCGGGTGGCCTTGAAGGCCAAGCTTGTCCACTACCTCCTGCATGACAGAGCGGCTGCGGATGATCTCCTGCTGGCTGTTGTAAAACTTCTCCTCCTCCATCCAGGAAGAGGGGCCGACCAAATTGGCCGAGCCTACCGTTTGGCGGCTTACGCTCTGCACGTAGACCGTGGCTGTGGCCGAGTAAATAGGCGTGGCCAGGAATGAGTAGACGGCCGCCAGGATTATGCAGCCCGCCGTGACGCCCGCGATCCACCAGCGGTGTTCGAAAATCAGGTGCAACCAGCGCTGAAGGTCAATCTCGTTTTCGCCAGCGCGCTCTTCTTGCGTTACGCCCGGTTCGTACGGAGGCATCCTAGAGAAACTTCCTTTCATTTACAACGACGTGATCGTTCGGCATGAGAGGAACGTCGTCTATCTCGCCCTTTTCTATCTTGCGAGCGTCAACCCGGATCGTTTCCGTGCCGCCCTTTCCGTTGTCTCTCAGAATGTCCACCTTGTCTTTCTTCGCCCACTGCGTGAAGCCCCCCTGCTTCGCAACGGCTCTGAGGAGCGTCAGGTCCTTGTAGTAGAAAAGAGAGCCCGGATTCTTGACCTCTCCCGAAACATAGACCTGCTTCATTGGCTGGACGTTGATCACGTCCTGGTCCAGCACGTATATGTTCGTGCGGTTGTCGTTGCCCAAAAGCTCGTCGCGCGAAAAAACCTTTGACTGAAGCTGGCCGGAGGAGTCTCGTCGCTGAAGCTCCACGTCGCCCGACTTCTCTGTAAAGCCGCCCGCCTGGCTGATGGAGTCCAAAAGCCTGAGCGCGCCTTTTATGGGCAGCCTGCCCGGAGTTTGAACTTCACCCATGACGTTGACGAACCGGCTGCCGTATTCAATGAGCTGGGCATTGACCTGCGGCTCTTTCACGAACTGGGCCAGAAGGCCTTCGAGCTTGTGTTGAAGCTCGTTTACGGTGAGGCCGGCCACGGAAACCTTGTCAAGCACCGGGAACGTTATGAACCCTTTCGGGTCAACGATGACCGTCTGGTTCATGTCCTCCACGTTGTAAACGGTGATCTGGAGCTTGTCCCCGGAGCCAAGCGGGTAGGCTGGCGGCGTGAAGGAGCCGAAAACATCGCCTTCCCCGCCGGGAAGCCACCTGAACAGAAGTTCCCCCCCGGACCAAGCCATGCTTGGCTGCTGCTTTTCCGGCAAAATCACGGCCAGTTTGTTTGGCCCCTCCGCCGTGACAAAACGGCGAAGGTGGTCCGGCACCGCGACATCCTGGAGGCCGGAGACCAGCCACACCGACTGGCCGGGCCGCTGTTCGAAAGAGACCGCAACCCCTGGCCCCGCCGCCACGCGCACCTGGCCCTCCTGCCCGTTCACGCCCGAGGCCATTGACGGACGCGGGAGCGTGAACGACAGCGCCAGGAAGAAAAAGAGGGCGAGGGATGAAAAACGGGCGCCGGGACCACCGGCACCCGTCTTTTTGCGAAGACTCATTAAGAGCCTACCAGCCGAGCTGCAACTGGAAGGCGAACCTGTTTTCCGTGTAGGAGTAAGGCTTGTGCATAAGCCCGAGCGTATCCACGTAGCTGACATTGCTGTTCCTGTCTTCGTGCTGGTAGTTCAACCGCAGGCTCAACTGCTGGGTGAAGTGGAGACCGATCTCTCCGCGCGCCCGATTGATCTTGTCCTTGCGGTCCTGCCCCATCGTCCAGAGGTACAAGAGCGTGTCCACGAAGCCGTCGCCGTTGACGTCCGCCTGGATTGCATCCGGATAACTGTTTTCCTGGTACATGTAGCCAGCGGCCCAGAAAAAGTACTTCGTGACCTGGTGGTGGAGCTGGAATTCGGCGCCCGTGGCGGTGTAGTAGTTGTTCACGTTGAAGGCGGACTGTGAAGCTCGGCGGTAGATGTTCAAGTCGCCCCGTAGGAACTCGGCGAATTGCATCCCCAGGCCTGCCTCGGCGACGAAACCGCTGTAATTCGAGTAGTGGCTGTTCTCGAACCGCATCTCCTCAAAACCGGCCTTCGCGAAACCGGAGAGCCGGTGGGCGAAGTTGCCCTCCCATCCGAACATAAAGGTGTTGGCTTTATAGCTTTTGTCCAGCGTGGTCATGAGGGTGTAGTCGAGAGTGTTGCTCCGCGGCTTGCTGTCGGTGTAGTTGTACTCGAATATCCAAGAGGACTCGGGAGCGTAATGGTACTTCCACCGCAGGGTGCCCATCCACTGGGCGTAGCCGTAAAATGGGAGGTAGCCCGCGTCGGAATTGGAGAAGTCCACGTAGTTGTAGCCCGCTTCGATGCCGAAGGTGTTCAGCTTGTTGATGGGGAACTCAACGCCCAATTGGGCGTAGTCATGGTCGAACCGGGCGTTGCCGAAGGTGGCTTCGTAGTTGGGGTCGAACTGGTTCACCTCGGTCACGCCGCGCACGTAGTGGTTGCGGAAGTAAATGTCGCCCCCGTTGCTGAAGGCCCATTTGCTGTCGAAGTCCGCGAACCAGGAGTCGTGCGTGGAGATCTTGTACTTGTCGTAGTCCTTGTACTGGTACGACAGGTTGAACTTGACGTAACTTTCTTTCATCGGCAGCTCGAAGCCGAGCGTCGGGCGGAGAAGCCAGAAGCTGTCCGAGAATCTCCCTCCCGGTTCGTTCTGGTCAAGAAGGAAAAGGTTGTCGGTGTGAGTGTAAACCGCCTCGACCGACGGATAGAAGATGGCGTTGCCCATTGGAATGCCATCGCCGGCGTAGGCCGCGCTGCCCAAGATGGCCATCAAGAGACACCCAACCCAAAAGAGTTTTCGCATCGCTCTCTCCTTCATCCCAATGCGCCTAGCGCCACGCCCGGCTATAACCCTTCTTCACCGTGGCATCCGGTTGGGGCACACCGGCCCGCCACACCCTTATCCATTGATATTTATACCCTACCAAATCATTGTTGTCAAGGGAGGCGCGCTCGATCCCAAGCCGCGACCAGTTGCTGCCGGTAAACTCCGAAAGAAAAGCCCCCTGGGACTTCCCAGTAGCGGCCCTCTCTGGCCGGGGCGAGGGCGGGGAAGCGGCTGTCCGCGGATGCTCCCACGGCTTGCGCGAGCCTGCCGTCAAGGATGCCCTCGCGTTGCGCCTCCCACTGGATCGTGTCCAGCCTGCCGTCTTCCCCATTGGGCGCCTTGCAGGCGTCGTACCGGAAGAGTTTGTCCGACCAGTCATCACCGGCGGGCTTTTCGGGAGCGTAGCAGAAAATCCAGAGCCCATTGATTCCCGGCCCCCTTGAGGCTTGGCCCGCAAGCAAACGGTTATAGAAAGGGTTCTCTCTGAGGCCCTGGAAGTATATCCAGCGCTCCTTAGGTTCCTTGGACTCTGGCGCGCACTGCCAAAACCCGGGGGTGCCCGCGGCGGCGTCAAGCGCGCCGGCTTCCGCCAATGATGATGGCCAGCAGAGAGCCGCCCACGGCCGGAACCCGTTTTCTCGAAGGAGTTTCGCGCGCCGGACCATCAGTCCAACCGCCTCGGTGCTGGCCGGTTCATCAGCGGCGTAGCCCCAAGCGCTTTTTGAGAGAGGTTTGAGTCCCAGCGGGTGAAGCGCGAAATCGCCTCTGAGGCCCGCCTTGGCGGCCAAGCTCTGAAAAAGTTCCCATCCTTCCTGGTCATCCGCCGGGCAGGTCGCGGCGTTGAAGCCGTGCGAGGCGATATCCTCAAGGTCGCGCGGCCAGAGCTTCTTCTCTCTTTCGAGATAGTAGATGCCGGCAAGCGCAGAAGACGCGGGCAAAGGCGGCGCGACGGTTATTTCCCAGGGAATTGCCTCCAAAGGCGAACCTTCGGCTTCCAGTTTGAGTTTCATCTTAAGCAGCCCGGGCGGGACGGCCTTTGGTATCTTTATTCTGGCGTAGACTCGTATCGGCTCGGCCCCCGTTTCGAAGCGGCCCCCCTCAAGGGAGAAAAGCCTTTCGGCCACGAGGATGTCACCCGCCCCCATGGCCACGCGGGCGGGAAAGAGCGCGTCCTGCTCGTCGCGCGTTCCCGACTGCCACCAGAAGTCAACGCGAAAAAACTCGGCGGGCGCGGGCGCGCCCTCGGCCACTATGCGCCATTGCCGCGAGCCGGGCGCGACCTCGATCCACGCGGTGGCGGTCTCTCCCGCTGGCACGGCGTCTTTGCAAGTTTCGGCGCCAGCTTTTTCAGGGATGAACGGCCGCGCGTCAAAGGGTTCTAGCGCGCGAGCTTCTCTGGAAGATGGCGCGGTTTGAGGGGGGACACGAAAGACGGGCGGCGGGCCGCCGAAGCGGCAGGCGGAAATCCCTTGGGCCGTTGTGGAGAGGGATTCCAGAAGGCTCCAGCCGGCCTCAATTTTTTTCCCCCGGATGAGCGCCGCGCGAAACTTGCCGCCAGGCTTCAACCCTAAAAACTCCCAGGGAATGAGCCACTCTCCGGCCCAGGTGTGGCCAAACCGCCTGTCCATGCCAGCCCAAGCTGAACCGGCCGTGTCCGCGGGCAGCCCCATCTCATCGAGAACCGTCGCGCCGCCATAAGGCGTAAGAACGAAGAGGCGCGGCGCGGAAGCCACGACCCTCAGCGCCATCCAGTCGCCTAAAAGCGCGTCCTGCGGCGCTTTCCATTGAAGGCTCTTGAGGCCTTCGCTCGGCGGCTGCAATGTTGATAGCATCGCCGCGTAAAGGCCTTCCGGGGTCGCCAGCATGAATCCGCGAACGCTGCCATCGCGGTTGCCGGTCGTCGCGTCAAACGCCTGAAGCGGCAGGCCGCCGAAAAGCAGCGCCTCTCGCGGGTCACCGTCCACCGTCACTGGCCAGGGGGACGAAGGAAGGAGCACCGCCAAGACCTCTCCCGCGCCCGCACCAGCGGCCACGCACATCAAGCAGGCGGCAATCCAGAAAAAGGCGAGGCGCTCCGTCATGCCGGGGGCCGGCCTTGAGACAAAGGACAATGTAACGCTCCTCCCTGCTTGCCGCGGGGGATCGAGTGCAAATGCGAATTTTTTAATTTTGAATTGTAAATTAATGAAGAAAAGCATCCGTTCCCGAATTTAACATTTACAATTTAGCATTTGACATTTCCTTCGCCCAATAGCCGTAGAGGTCTTCCAGCGTCTTGTCCATCTGGATCGCCGGTTCCCATCCCGTCGCCGCCTTAAGCTTGGCGGGGTTGGCCACCAACAATGGAACGTCGGCTGGACGGAACCTCCTGGGGTCCTGGCGAATCTCCACGACAGCGGCCGAGAGTTCCACCATCTCCCCCAACAGATCCTTTAGCCAAAAGCCCTCGCCGCGGCCCAAGACATAAAGTTCTCCAGGCGTTCCCTTCTCCAGCAGAAGTTGGTAAGCCCCGACCACGTCGCGCACGTCCAGAAAGTCCCGGCAAACTTCAAGGTTTCCCGCCAATAGAACCGGCTCCTCCAAACCCGCGTTTATCATGGCCAGCCGCCGCGCCCATTCGCTCAAAGCGAAATTGGGCGGGCGGCCGGGACCAGTGTGGTTGAAGGGCCGCACGCGAATTACCGGCAGCCCGTAGCTCGCAAAGTACTGATATGCGAGAAGGTCGGCGGAAGTTTTTGAAACCGCGTACGGGCTGACGGGGCGAATCGGGCTTGATTCATCCAAAGGAACGTCCTGGGGCCTGACCTGGCCGTACACTTCGCCCGTGCTCACGTGCAGAAAAAGCGGCGGCTTAGAGAGGGCCCTGCACGCGTCTAAAAGGTGCAGCGTCCCAAGTGTATTTACCTCGAAGGACAGTTCCGGGTTTTTCCAGGATGGCCCCACATGGCTCTGCGCCGCGAGGTGAACCACTGCTTCGGGGAGCAGGCCGCCGAGGGCGCTGCCCACGGACCCCATGTCGCGCAAATCGGCTGTGGCGCCGCCTTCGGGCCACGGCTGCTCGCCGGGAGCGGTCAGCCCTACGACATCGTGGCCCGCACTTGAAAGAAGAGGCGCCAGATAACTTCCGACGAATCCCCGTATTCCGGTGATCAATATTCGCATCAAAGCTCCACCGTGGCACAGGCCCTCTTAGGCCTCAACTGCGTCAGTCAAACGCGCATAGGGGGGGCGCGCTTAGCGAGAAAAATGCCGTCCAAGAAAAATTTGTCTTGGACAGGTGTGATTCAACATTCAACGTTGTCACTTTCGTTTCAGCATCCACTCTTCCTTGGAAGCCAGTTCGAGGTCGGCCTCCGCCATGATGCGCACAAGCTCCGCAAAGGTGACCTTTGGGCTCCATCCAAGCCTGGCCTTCGCTTTCGCGGGGTTGCCGATCAGCATGTCTACTTCTGCGGGCCTGAAGTAACGCGGGTCCACGTGGACGCGCACCACGCCTTTCGAGTCCACGCCTTTTTCTTCGACACCCTCGCCAGTCCAGGAAAGCGGCAAACCGGCCGCTTCGAAAGCTCTGTCGCAGAACTCGCGAACCGTGTGCGTCTCGCCCGTGGCGACGACAAAATCATCCGGCTTGCCGGCCTGAAGCATCCGCCACATCGCGTCAACGAACTCCGGAGCGTAGCCCCAGTCACGCTTTGCGGCAAGATTGCCCAATGAGACCCTCTCCTGAAGGCCGCGCGCGATTCGCCCGGCGCTGCGCGTGATCTTTCGGGTTACGAAATTCTCGCCGCGTCTTGGGCTTTCGTGGTTGAAGAGAATGCCGTTGCAGGCGAACATCCCGTACGATTCACGGTAGTTCTTGGTTATCCAGAAGGCGTATACCTTCGCGACGGCGTAAGGGCTGCGAGGGTAAAACGGCGTCTCCTCGGTCTGCGGCACCTGCAGGACCTTGCCGAACATCTCGGAAGAGGAGGCCTGGTAGAATCTGGCGGACACGCCAGACTCGCGCATGGCATCCAAGAGGCGGGTCGCTCCCAAACCGGCGATGTCTCCGGTGTACTCGGGCACGTCGAAGGAGACTTTCACGTGGGACTGTGCTCCCAGGTTGTACACCTCGTCGGGCCGAACCTCGCGCAGAATGCGGCTTAGCGAGGAGCTGTCGCCAAGGTCGCCGTAAACGAGCTTCAGATCGCCTTCAACCCGCCCGTCGTGCAGCCAGTCGTGCAGGTGGTCAATTCGCTCACGGTTTGAAACCGACGAACGCCTGACAAGCCCGTAAACGTCGTATCCTTTTTGCAACAAAAGTTCCGCCAAGTACGATCCGTCCTGCCCGGTGATGCCTGTAATCAGCGCTTTTTTCATCTTTTTCTATTCCTTCCTAATTTTGGCCGTAGCCATATTGATAATAAAGACTAGCCGTGAAGAGAATCAATCCGGCCGTCCGATTCCGGACAAGCGGGAATAACCATTTTGTAGCGGCCCGCCAGTGGCAGGCCCGGCCAACCAGCGGTCAGCCGCCGCGGAGGGCCGTTCTCTGCCCGGCCAAACCAATCCCGTCAACCGTGGCGGGGGTCACGGAAGATACTCTAGGTCCGCCAAATCTTTGAGCCGGCCTGCTGTTTTTTTGTTTACTTTAAGGTCGGCCAGGCTGATAAGGCTCACGGGTACGCCATCAATCACGGCCTTGACCCGGCGCGCGTAGCAATCGAAAAATTCGACGCCTGAGGCGGCCGTAATGACTTCGATCCTGAAAGGCGGCACACCCATTCTCACGATGCGGTTGTCTTCAAGAAACAGCGACGCCGAGAGTTCGGGGGCATCGAACCCAAATTCTCGAAGGAGATCAGCAAGCTTTCTGGCGTTATCGTGCGAGATTGCGACCCATACATCTATATCCGCGGTGGCACGAGGGTACCCGTAATACCCAACGGCATAGCCGCCAACAAGGAGGTATTCAACCCGCCTTGCGTTCAGTAACTTCAAAAACTCTTTGAAGTCTTGGGGCAGTACCGGCATATCCATAAATCACTTGCCTCGTAAGTTCAAGCGCTTCGAGCCGTTCTACCGGAGATCTTGAGAGCCAATACTGTTTCTCGTCAGGTTCATCGCCGAGAGACCCCACGCTGAATGCGTTTCTGTCAATTCGAATTGCACCGGGCTGGAGCGTTCCCACGGCTTCTTGAATCCTCCTCGTATAGTATACGGCGGCAATTGAGAAGCTTCAAGGCACGAGAACAGGCTTTGGGCCGCCAAAGGCAGAGCTTTTCGGTTGATTCAAAAATCGGCCGTTACGGAAATTCAATAACCGCGCCGCTAATGCGCCCGCTAAAGTTTCTTCTGTTCCGCGCCGTCTTCCGCGGCGGGATTAAGAAGGCGAAGGGGCAGGAGGTGGCCGTAGTGGCGCAGAAGAATAAACCCTGCGAAGCCCGCCAACATGAGGGCAAAAGAGGCGCGGTCATTTTGAAACAGCACGGCCACCAGCGCCATCAAGCTAAAAAGCAAGCCCAGTCCATACAAGACCAGTACCGCCTTCGTATGGCTGAGGCCCCGTTCGACCAGCATGTGGTGAATGTGGGCGCGGTCGGCCCTGAACATGGCGAGAAGCGCCCTGGGCTTCCACTCTTTTTCAACCAGCACCTGGCGCATGAGCCTTCGCATCATGGCGTTGATAGTGTCGAAGACCGGGATGCCAACGATCAAGATCGGTATCAAAAGCGCCAGCGCGGCCGTTCGCTTGTTCGCGCCCACGGCCGATAAAACGGCGAGCATGAACCCCAAAAAAAGGCTGCCGCCGTCGCCCAAAAATATGCGCGCGGGGTAGAAGTTGTACCGGAGAAAGCCGAGCAAAGCCCCGGCCAGCGCCGCCGTCGCCAATATAACCAGGGAGCGCCCGCCCGTCATCAGCGTCAGGATGAAGACCGTTGTCACGGAAATGAAGGCGATCCCGCCAGCGAGCCCGTCCAATCCGTCAATCAGGTTGAACGCGTTGGTGACTCCGACAATCCAGAACAAGGTCAGGGGAACGGAAAGCCAGCCCAGCGAAATGTTCCCGTCGAATGGATTCGAGAGGTCGCTGACGCGGACCCCGCCGCCGTAAATCGCCACAAGAGCGGCCACTGTTTCAACGGCGAATCTCGCCCAGATGCTTATGCCGAAGATGTCATCGGCCAGGCCAAGAAGAAAAACCAGCGTCGCCCCAACCGCCAGCGAACCCCAAAAACGCGCGTCCTGAACAAACCGCTGTTGCAATTGCGGCTGGGCCACCATCGCGGTGCCAGCGGCCAAAACGAAGGCCGCATAAATGGCCAGGCCTCCCAAGCGCGGCATTGGGTATGCGTGAACCTTCCGCGCGCCGGGCGGATCCATCGCGCCCCAATAGCGCGCAAGCCGGATCGCCGCGGGCGTCAGCCCCAGGGCCAAGAGCAGAGAGCCGGCGAATAGTGCAAAAATCGGTAAGACTCCCACCATTATTTATTATACTCCGCCGCGCCCGTTTCGCCAGGACGCATTCCGCTCATCATGACCGCATCCTCGTGGCCGTTTCTTGCCTTTCTTGGCTTCATATCCAAATTCTGGGGGCATCCCCGGCGGCCCTGGCCCGGGCCATTGCGCACGCACCCGCCCCAAACGAAGAGCCCGCCCGGCACGGCACAAACGCGCGACGCAAGAAGAAACCATAAGCAGCGGCCTTTGCCCGAAAAGGCCGTTTCCATTTTTTTGCCCCGGCCGATGACAAGCATCGGCCGCTACAAGTTGCCGCCGGCAAGCGACCTGACAAGCGTTTCATACCGCCCCGTCACGACTTCTCTTGAAAATTCCCGCTCCACCTTTGCCCGGCCGGAAGCGCCCATTGCCGGCAATTCCTCCCGCCTCGTGCAGGCGGCAAGAATAGTGTCGGCCAGCGCCCGCGCGGAGCTTGGCGGCACGACGAACCCGCAGCCCGCCGAGAGAACCAATTCCGCCAAATCCGAGCCCGCTTCCGTGACCGCCAGCACCGGTTTCGCGCACGCCATGATCCTGTAGACCTTCGACGGCAAAGCATCTCCGCCTGCCGTCGCGGCCAAGGGGACCACATTCAGGTCCGACGCGCCGTAAGCCATGGCCATGACGCTGTAGGGTTGATAAGGAAGAAAGACGACGTTGGCGAGGCCGCGCGATTCGATGTCTCGCCGAAGCTCGTCCTGAAGCGTTCCGTTGCCCATCAGAAGGAATTTGATTCCCTTCTCTTCGCGCAACAACCCGGCCGCTTCCACCACTGTTTCAAGCCCTTGGGCCGGCCCCATGTTCCCCGCGTAGCTGACCACGAAAGAATCCGCGAGGCCGTGTTCCCGGCTGAAAGCATTGTCCTTGGGCGCCGGTTTGAGATCGCCCGTGTCAACGAAATTGGGGATCACCTCCACCTTCTCCGGCGGTGTCCCCTTGGCAAGCAGATTCGCGCGCATGTGGGGCGCGATGACGGCCACTCTGGCGGCGTGGCCGTAAACAAAACGCTCGATCCCGAAAAGCAGCCTCGTCGCAAAACGGTTTTGACGGCGCCCAGCCTTATGGCTATGTCGGGATAGATCTCCTGCACGTTGTAAACGTACGGGCTCCCGTGGTATCTGCCCAGGGCCCACGCGCTCAGGCCGATTGTGAGCGGTGGCGACGGCGAAATTATAACGTCCACGTCTTGAAGCAACGCCATGCCGGCAACCGTGCTGATGGCGTGAAACCCCATCCAGGCGAAGAGGCGCCGCCAAACCCCCTTTGACTTTCTTGGCATCATCGTATGAAAT
>JBBIMN010000011.1:0-11712 GCA_037444385.1 Acidobacteriota bacterium
GACGTGCTCATCGGCATTTGGGGGCACCGTTGCAGTTCCATCGCGGGATTGGGGGTTAAACCTTGCCTGGCCCTTTTCGGTCATATAATGGCGCGCGTAGGAGGCTCTCATGAGCAGAGGCCGCGGAATATTCGTTGTCATTTGGATTCTCGGCGCGTGTGCCACCCTCGCATTGGCGCAAGCCCCAGGCTGGCCTCCGACCGGAGGACGGAGCGGCCCTGGAGGGCAGGGCGCCGAACGCCAGCGCCATCCCATGTCGCCTCTCATAGAGGCCCTTGACGCCAACGGTGACGGCATTATTGACGCCGACGAGATCGCGAATGCGCCTGCCGCTCTGCGGAAGCTCGACAGGAACGGCGACGGGAGGCTCACCCCGGACGAGTACCTCCCTCGTCGCCCCGGCGGGCAAGGAGCAACGGGCGGTCCTAGTTGGCAAGCGCCAGGCCAAGGCGGCTTCGAAATGGGCGTCCCCGGCATGGGCACGCGCGGACGGGGCGGCGAACACCAACACCCTATCTCTCCCATTGTGGCGGCCCTTGATGCCAATGGCGATGGCGTCATTGACGCCGACGAGATCGCCGCCGCCTCCACGGCCCTGGTGAAGCTTGACAGGAACGGCGACGGGAAGCTCACCCCGGACGAGTACCTCCCGCCACGTCCCGGCGGCCAAGGCCCGAGTGGCAGATTCAACAACGGCACGGGCGGACAAGGCGGACGGGGGGGCCCGGGTGGGCAGAGCGGAATGGGCGCTTCACCGGCAGGTGGTTACGGGCAGGGCTCCCCTCCGCCGCAGACGGAAGGCTCCTACGCCGGCACATCTTCCGGCGCAATCCCCAAGCAGATAACCATCGGTGCGCCTTCAACCCCCGAGCCTGCTCAGGCCACCGCCGGCGATGCGGAGGTTCTCGCCGTGACGGGAGTGGCGTCCCTCTCCAATCCGCTTCGCCTCATGGTTTCTGGACAAGGGTTCCAGGAGGGTTGCAAGGTCGAGGTCGGTGACAGGCCCGTGCCTAATACGATTTTCCGCGGGGAACACATGGCCATTGCCGAGGGGGCGGGCCTCGAACAGCTTCTCCCACGGGGGGGCACTGTCATGATTACGGTTGTGACCCCCGACGGCCGATCCTCTGCGCCCATCGCGTTCACGAGATGAAAGCGCCTCTCGGACGGGAGGTTTTAATGAGACTTTCGGACATCTGGCCTTGCCAAAGGAATCGTGCGCGGTTAGCGATTGTCAATCGTCTTGGCGATTGCGGCGACAGCGGAGACGAAATCATCAGCCGGGAAACCGGCCACCGCAAAGGGTGAGGCATCATCGCCCGCAGCGGCCGGAGCTGGGGGCGCGTCCAACTCCCTATTCGCGCGGGCGTCTTCAATGGCCACGGCGCCTCAACCGGGTCTTTGCAGAATGCGCTGGAGGCTCTAAGAATAGATCCGGCCATAAGCACCGTGCAGGTCAGCGCGGCGGAGCGGTGGTATACTGAACGCGGGTTGAGTTTTGAAGGAGGTCCTTCTCGTGGCCTATCCGATCTTGTTGCTGTCTGATTCCGGCCTGGAAGGGTGGTGGGGCAAGACGATACTTGCAAGGCCTGACTTCAAGGTACAGCACTGCACGCATTATGACGAGGCATTCCACGCCCTCTTGCATCAGCAGTACGATCTCTGCGTGGTGGAGCAGGCGCCTGACGATCATGATCTGCCGCGCTTCCTGGCGAACGCGAGCGCGGCCATAAAGGTGCCCTCGCTTCGCTGGATTCTCGTCTCCCCCCTGGACCCATCGAAGCTGCCGGCGGATATGGTGCACGTCCTGCTGCATCCGCCCCTTTCCCTGGAAATCTTTAACGAAGCGGCCGTGTTCGCGCTGCACCTTCAGAGCAGGGCCAGCAGGCGCTATATGGTGCGGATTCATCTTGCGGCGGATGGCCCCGCGGGCCAGCCAATCGGCATGGCCACTTCCGTTACCATAAACGCGGGCGGGATGTTGATCGAGAGCGTTGGCCCGGTGCCGATAGGAAAACGGCTGATGTGGACCTTCTCCGGGATTCCGCGGCTCAAGGGGATGCCGTTTCCCGGCGTCGTCCTCAAGGAAGAGCAGAATCCTATGGGTGGCAAACTGCGGCTATACATCGTGAAGTTCGACGATAACGCGCGGAAACAGCGCAAGGTTTTGGCCGACTACCTTGATGAAGATCTGTGACCTGACGGACTGTTGAGCCGAAAGACTCGCATGGGCCCGCGGCGGCGCGCGTCACGCATATGTCCGTGGCCTTGGTGCGACGCTCCCTCACGGCGGCGCCCGTCGTCCTATTCCAAATAGGTGTACCCGTCCAGGCCATCTTCGAGGAACTTCTTGATTGCGGCCGATTCCTTGATTGAGAGGCGCTTTTCTTCGATGCCGTCCTCGACGGCGCGGCGTATGGCGTTCATCACGTCGCGCTTCTGGTACTGCATGTACTCTAGGACATCGCGGACCTTGTCGCCCTCGATCGTCTTGTCAATGCGGTACTTGTTGCGCCCGAGGATCGAGACGTGGACGGTGTTGGTGTCGCCGAAGAGGTTGTGAAGGTCGCCGAGCGCCTCCTGGTAGGCGCCGACGAGAAAGGCTCCGGCGTAGTAGAGCTGGTTGTCCTGCATCGCGTGGAGCTCTATGGTGTTCTTCACGTCGTGCAGGTCAATGAACTGGTCCACCTTGCCGTCGCTGTCGCAGGTGATGTCCGCCAGCGTCGCTTTTCTGGAAGGCTGCTCCTGCAGGCGGTGGATGGGGCAGATCGGGAAGAGCTGTTTGACCGCCCAGTGGTCTGGAAGGCTCTGGAACACGGAGAAGTTTCCATAATAAGTGTCGGAGATGAAGCGGTCGAGGTTCTCCAGCTCGTCCGGGACGTAGTCAAGACCACGGATGATTTTCGATATGCCCGCGCAGATCAAATAAAAAAGGCGCTCGACCAAAGCGCGGTCCTCGAGGCTCACCATGCCGACGTTAAAGAGCGTCAGCGTTTCGTCCCGAATCTGCAAAGCGTCGTGGTAGCTTTCCTGAAAGTTCTTGACCGTGAGGTTCTTCAGGATCTCGTGGAGGTTGAGGACCGGCTCCGGCGAGTCGGCGGGCACCTCCAGCGAGCGCTGCTCGTCAATCAGCTCGCTCGTCCCTAAAATGTTGAAGACCAGGATGGAGCTGTAGGCGACCAGCGCGCGGCCGCTCTCGCTGATGACGTCCGGGTGAGGAATGTTCTTCTCTTCGCAGATTTCGGCGATGGCCGAGATCACGTCCGAGGCGTACTCCTCCGCCGTATAGTTCGCGCTCGAAGAAAAGTTGGTCTTGCTCCCGTCGTAGTCCACCGCGAGGCCGCCGCCAACGTCGAAGTAGCGGATGTTAACGCCGACGCGCACCAGCTCGGCGAAGATTCGCGTTGATTCGCGCATCGCCTCTTTGACGCTCTGGATGGAGGTGATCTGCGAGCCAAGGTGGAAGTGGAGAAGTTGCAGGCAACCGGCCATTCCAGCCGCCTGGAGTTTCTCGACGGCGTAGAGGATTTCAGCGGCGAAGAGGCCGAACTTAGACTTGTCGCCGCCGGAGCCTTCCCACTTGCCGCGGCCACGCGCCGAGAGCTTGGCGCGCACGCCCAATACGGGCTTCACCCTCATTTTCTTCGCGTACCTGATCACCAAATCAATTTCGGAAAGTTTCTCGACTACGATGATGACCTTCCTGCCCATCTTGGTTCCCCAGAGGGCCATCTGGATGTACTCGTCGTCCTTATAGCCGTTGCAGATCACGGGCGCGTCGGGGTTATCCATCGTCGCGAGAACTATCAGCAGCTCGGCTTTCGTGCCCGCTTCGAGGCCGAAGGAGTAGGCGCGCCCGAACTCCACAATGTCCTCGACCACCTGGCGGCTCTGGTTGACCTTGATCGGGTATACGCCGAAGTATTTTCCGCTGTAGTTGTACTCGTCTATCGCCTTGTTGAAGGCGAGCTGTATCTCCTCGATCCGCTTCTTGAGGATGTCCGTGAAGCGGATGAGAACCGGCGTCGTGATGCCTCTCAGGCGCAGGTCGTCGAGCAGTTCCTTGACGTCCAGCGATTTCTGCTTGTTTTTCTCGGGCAGAACAACGATGTGGCCCTTGTCGTTGATGTCGAAGAAGCCCTTGCTCCATTCGGCGATGTTGTAGAGCTCGCGTGACTCCTCGACCGACCATTGGGAAAGCGCCGTGGTCTCTTTGAGTTTGATCTTCTGCACCATGGTTTTCCCCTTTCGCTGCCGAAACGGCCCTGCGCCGTGGAAAGGCCGCCATTATTGATACACGAAACTAGGCGGCCTTGCAAGAGGCCGCCGCCGCGCCCCATCGGCCGGCGCGCGCCTGCGCTGGTTTGCTATGGCACGCGGGCCTTCCGCCATGCCTCGTCCGGCCATGCGCCCAACCCAAAGCCCAAACTTACAACTCGAAACTAGAGGCCGTGCCCCTATCTATCTTTTGGGACGCCCGGCGGCGTTCCCCTTGTCAAGGCGGGGTGCGCCGGTTATGCTAGTGCTGATGGGCGCGGAGGGTTTGCCTCACCGCTATCCGTTTCTCATGGTTGACCCTCAACTAGGGACGGCGCGCGTGCGCTTCTCGGCGGATGACGCCAGGTGCCGCGGTGAAATGGTTCCCGCCTGGGCGGTCGCCGAGGCGATGGCCCAAGCCGCGGGACTCGTGGGAGCTGGCGCCGGCACGTCCGGAGGAAGCATCGTCCAGGTTAACCGTTTTCGCTGCCCAAGGCCGGTCATGCCGGGAGAGACGATTGATTTAGCCGCGGCGGTGGTCAGAAAAATGGGGCCGCTCCTGCGGCTCCGCGTTTCGGCGCGCCGCGAAGGAAAGCTCGTCGCCACCTCCGTTTTGACACTCAGGGTGGAGGAGGGCGCATGAGAAAAGCAGTGGTGACGGGCATTGGCGTCGTCTGCGGCCTCGGCGCCTCTCCGGTCGAATTCTGGAACGCCCTGTGCGAAGGGCGCAGCGCGGTGGCCGATGTCACGCGGTTTGCGGCGGAAGGGATGCGAAGCCGCCGCGTGGTGGAGGTGGCCCCCTTTCCCGAAGACGACATACCGCCAGGGCTTTCTCGCGTGGACAGGATGGCGCTCTACGCCGCGCGGGAGGCCATTAAGGATACCGGCTTGGACAAGCTTCCATCCGAAACCGGCGCCAGCGTGGGAACGGGCGTTGGCGGGCTTCCAGAGAGCGAGGAGGCCTACTTTGAGACCCTTGGCAACGGGCGCTTGTCAAAGCACCTAAGGAAATTTCTCGATCACCTTCCCGCGACAACCGCGGACAATCTTTCGGCTTTGCTGAATCTTCACGGGCCCAGGGCCAGCGTCGTGAATGCATGTTCATCATCCACGGCAAGCCTCGGCCAGGCCTGGCTCTGGATCTCATCCGGCGAGGCTGAATGCGTCCTGGCTGGAGGCTCGGACGCGTTGGCCAGGCTGACCGTAGGCGGCTTCAACACCTTGCGCGTCGTCTCCTTGGACCGTCCGCGCCCCTTCGATAAGGAGCGCGACGGCATGGTTGTCGGCGAAGGCGCGGCTTTCTTTGTTATTGAATCTCTCGAGCGCGCTTTGAGCCGCGGCGCCCGCGTGCTCGCTACGCTTGAAGGTTACGGCCTGTCGAGCGACGCCCACCACGCGACCCAGCCGCATCCGGAAGGCGCTGGCGCCCTGGCCTGTTTAAGACAGTGCCTCTCGGTCGCCGGAGTTCGGGCCGAAGAGGTTGACCACGTGAACGCACATGGCACTGGAACGGTAGCCAACGATGCCGCCGAAGCTCGCGCCATAGCGGAGTTGCTCGGCGGGCGAGCGGGCCTCGTGCCCGTGGTTTCAATCAAAGGCGCGGCGGGACACTGCCTCGGCGCGGCCGGTGCGCTCGAAGCGGCGGCCACGGTCCTTGGCATCGTGAACCAGGAAGTTCCTCCCTGCGCTGGATTCGAGTCGGCCGATCCGGCGGTGAAGCTGCGCGTCCCCCGGCAAAGGCAAAGCCTCGCCATCCGTCATGCTATATCGCTCAGCATGGCCTTCGGCGGCAACAACGCGGCGATTCTATTTGGGAGGCCGGCATGAAGCCGCTGTGGGTTACGGGAACCGGCGCCGTGAGCCCGCTTGGATTCGGGCTCGAAGAATCCGCTGCCGCTGACAATAGATCCCATCGCCTTGTCCCATCAGGCCTGCCAGTGCGAGAAGGTTTTCCGCCATCGGCCACGCGATGGCTTGACGCCCCCTCGCTCTGGTGGTGCCAGGCAGCATCAAGGGCCGTGGGGAAAACGGCTTCAGCGGGGTGCGGCCAGGTAGTCGGGCTAGGGTGGAGTTCAATCGGGCCGGTGCGCGAGATCGAATCGGCCTGCCATGACCAGGGTTTCGCGGCGATGCCTCCAGCTATTTTCCCTTTCTCCGTCGGCAACGCGCCCGCTGGCCAGGCCAGCATCCTCCTGAAGCTTGGCGGCGGAGCGGTGACATTGAACGCCAAAGAGGCCGCGGGGCTCGCGGCGGTCGTTGAAGCTTGCCGTCTTGCGAGCGGCGGCCTGATGGATGAGGCGATCGCGGGAGGAGTTGACCACCTTGATCCGTTCCTTCAAAGCATATTGAAACACCTTCGCCCCGCCGGAGCCGCGCCGCTTGGCGAAGGCGCCTACGCCCTAAGGATCACGGCTTCGGATGCAAAACCCGAAGGAGCGCTGTGCCGCGTGGCGGGCTGGAGCCAGTCCGGCCAATCTTGCGCGCCTCACCGGTACCCGGAGGTTGCGCCGCTTATGGCGAAGATGGCGGACAAAATCGTGGAGCGCTTTGGCTGGGACACGTCTCAAGCTGAATTGCTCTTTCTTCCCGGCGAAGTCCCGGCGCTCGCCAAAGCATCGGCTGATTGGGCGGCGCGTTGCTGCCCCCAGGGGCGAGTCATCGCCTTTCAGCGGCGGCTCGGCGCCTGCGGCGCCTCATGGGCCGGAGCCGTCTCTCTGGCCGCGCTCGCGATCGCCAGCGGGCAAGCCCGCGCGGCCCTGGCGATGGCCGTGGCGGCTGGCGGCGCGGCTTACGCCTTGGCTCTTGAATCGGCCGGCGGCGCGGAGCGGGGTAAATGAAGAGCGAACCAGTGGCCTCTTCGTTCGGCCCCTTTCTAGACTTGACCCCCATCTTACCCGGAGGCGTGTTCGCCTACGTTCTCTTGAGAGGCAACAATGGCGCGGCACCGGAGACGGTCTCCGCTTTCCTGGCCTCGCGCGGCCACGGCGATATCCGCGTCCACCGCGTTGACCAGGTCCATTCAAACAAGGCCGTCCTCGCCGTTGACACGCCGTGCGAAGCGGACGCGATCGTCGTCACTTCGCCAGGACAAGCCGCGCGCGTTGTTACCGCCGACTGCGTTCCAATCCTTCTGGCCTCGCCAGGTGGCCGGGCCGCCGCGGTGCACGCGGGCTGGCGGGGGACACTCGCAGGCGTCGCGGCCCGCGCGCTCAAGGCCCTTGACGCCGCGCCTGAAACCGTTTCAGCCTACCTCGGGCCGGCGATCGGCCCTTGCTGCTACGCGGTTGGCGCGGACCGCTACAGCCTTTTTTGCGAGGCCTTCCCTGGAATCGTTCCGGTCCGTCCCTCGGAAATGCCTTGCAGGCTGGACCTTTCCACGATCAATGCGGCGCTTCTTCGCGAAGCCGGAGTGGCTGGCGAGCGGATATTTATCGAGGCGCGTTGTACCTCTTGCGACGATGCGCTATGCTGTTCATACAGGCGCGACGGCGAGCGGGCCGGAAGGATGGTCGCCGTCATAGGCCTTGAGCGCCAGCGGTAACCCAAGCCCAAGCCGCTTGCGAGGGAGAGAGCGTCATGTCCACGCTGCAGAGAGAACAGAACCTTCTCTTTGACCCTGAACTCGCCAAGCTGCTGGCTCTGGCGCGGGACAAGGCCCCGTGCCGCGCGTGGGAGGAGGCCGCGGCCGCCCTCAACCTTCGTTCCATGCCGCACCTGGCGGCGGATCTCGCGAGGCGGGCGCTCAGGTATTATCCCGCAAGCTCCATCCTGTGGCGCGAGAGAATACTGTCGGAGGCGCTATACACGGAAACTCTGCAGGAAGCGTTCGGCCAACTTGAACGCTCGCGCAAAGGGCCCGCGAACCGCGAAACGCTTCTTGCCCTTGTGGACTATTACCTGGAACGGGACAAGGACGGCGTCGCCCGCCTCGAAAGCGTTCCCAGGGACAAGAGAGATTCGTTCTATTTCGAGGTCGTCGGCCACTACGCCGTATCCTCGGAAAAATATAAGGAGGCGGCGCGCGCCTACAGCCAGGCGCTGAGGCTCGCGCCAAAGGACGTAAGGCTCTACTACCACCTTGGAGAGACGCTGCGCCTTTTGGGCCGGGGGGCCGAGGCCCGCGCCAGACTGCTCTTGGCGGTGCGCCAGGAGCGCTATTTTATCCAGGCGTGGAACGCCCTCTGCCGCCTGCAACTGGACAACGGCGAGATTGACCAGGCCCACCAGAGCCTGGGAATGGCGCTCAGCGTGAACCCTCGTGACTGGGGCGTCTATTTTACTTTCGCCGATTATCATTTGGGACGCGCGGAGTACGGCAGGGCGCAAAGCGTGCTGAACGAGATTCTGGACCTGGAACCTCGCGCCGTAATCGCGGCGGAGGTTCACAACTACATGGGCTACGTCTATCACCTCGAAGGAGATTACTCCAAGGCGATGCCTTGCTTCCAGAAGGCGCTTGATCTCAACCCTTACCTCGCGGTCTCCTGGCTGAACATCGGCAACGTCCACTTCCACTTGAAACGCCACGAGGAGGCGGTCAAGGCCTACCAGCGGGCGCTTAAGGCAGACCCCCAGCTCGCCTCCGCCTTCACGCAGATCGGCCTGTGCTATCTGGAAATGGGCCAGTTGGATCTGGCGAGACGGCCGCTGGAGACGGCGCTGGTGATTGACCCGTCGGAGTATTTCGCACATCTTGGCTTGAGCGAATTCCACCGAAGAACCCGTAACCCCGTTGCCGCTCTTGACGAGGCCAGGCAGGCGTTTCGGCTTGAGCCGAACGACCCCAACGTCCACAACGCCATTGGAATCGCCATGGAGTGCAACCGCCGCTACTTCGACGCCGAAAAGGCTTACCGCCGCGCGCTGGCCATTGATCCGCGCCACCGCTGGGCGGCTAACAACCTTGGGTACCTTTGCGAAAAGCTCATGAGGATGGACGACGCGTACCGGCAACAAGCGGTCGAGGCGTGGCGAACGCGCCTCCTTATCTGCCGCGACACCGGGGCCTCGATGCGCGGCGCGATAAACCACCTAAGGCGATTGGGAATATCGGCTCCCGCCATCAAGCAGTGGCTGGGAGAGGAGCCCAGGCGGGCAAAAGCCGTCTCACGATGATCTTTGGCGTGGGCATTGACGTCGCGTCCGTCTCCAGGATGAAGGCTGCGATGGAGCGCCATCCGCGCCTTCGCGAGCGGCTGTTCACCAACTCTGAAATAGATGCCTGCGAGCAAAAGGGAGATCCATACGCCTCCTTCGCGGCGAGGTTCGCGGCGAAGGAGGCTTTCTTCAAGGCCGCCGGCGCCGGACTTGCCGGAGGGGTGCGGTGGACGGACCTGGAGGTCGCGAACCTTGCGTCCGGCCGCCCTACGCTCGCGGCTCGCGGCGTCGCCAACGGTTTGTTGAAGAGCATCGGCGGGGGCGCCGTCCATCTCAGCCTGACCCACGACGGCGGTATGGCCGCCGCCGTCTGCGTCATAGAGGTTTCGTCCACGAGCCCAGCCGTTGAAAATCATTGACCAATTGAGTTTTTGACTATAAACTAAAGCCGTTTGGAGAGTGGATGGGACTTAAGGCTCTAGCGCGAATCTGGAAGATTTATCTTGGCCGTTACATGGCTAGGTTCGCGGGGGGGTTCGCCTTCATAGGGCTGGCCTCGCTCCTGTTCGCGGCGGAAGTCTACATGATCCGCTTCATTTTTGACGACCTGCTGAACCCCGGCGCCGACATCTCCCGCCAGGGCTCCTTCTGGTACTGGTCCTCAAGGTTGGGAATAGACCGCGTCCTCGCGCTCGACAAGGAGCACCTGTTCACGTACATTCCAGTCACCCTGGTTCTCATCTTTCTCTTCAAGGGCTTTTTCAACTATTTTGGAAAGTACTGGATGGATTCGGTCGGCCTTTCGGCCATAACGGATCTCAGGCAGGACCTCTACGCCAAGATGCTCAGGCAGGGGCCGGACTTCTTCGAGGTTTACCCCACCGGCACTTTGATTTCGAGGCTTTTGAACGATATAGAGAGGATGAAGACGGCCGTCAGCGAAAAGCTTACCGAAATCGCCACCGCGCTGTTTCAGCTTCTCGCGCTGATAGTCAGCGCCTTTTTGCAGGACTGGCGGCTCACGCTCATCTCTTTCGTGACGGTCCCGTTAGTGGTTTTGCCGCTCGCGCGCTTTTCAAAAAGGCTGCGCAGGGCCAGTTGGAAAAGCCAGGAGGAGATGGCGTTTCTGGCCGACCGCATGAAGGAGACGCTCTCCGGAGTCAAGATCGTGCAGATGTTCCGCATGGAAAAACGCGAGGAGCGCCACTTCAGCGAAACAAACCATTCGCTGCTTCGGGTCAACCTGAAGGCCACGCGAATCATGGCACTGACCACGCCGCTGATGGAGATGATCGGCGCGCTCGCGATCGCCGGCATTCTCTATTACGGCCACTTCATGATTCTCCAGGGCAAGGCCACCATAGGAACGTTCGGGGCTTTTTTGGCGACGCTCTACGCGATGTACGTTCCGGTCAAAAAGCTCTCCCAGGCCAACAATATCGTCCAGCAGGCGGTGGCGGCGGCGGAAAGGTCCGTGGAGCTTCTTGACTGGGAGACCAAGGTCGTTGAAGCGCCGGACGCCGTGGTTTTGCCGCCGTTTTCGCGCGAGATATGTTATGAAGGCGTCATCTTCGGCTATTCAAACGGCCAGAGGGTTCTGGACGGCGTGGAGATGGCCATCGCCAGCGGCCAGACCGTGGCCATAGTCGGCTCCTCTGGCACCGGAAAAACCACGCTGGTGAATCTGTTGCCAAGGCTGTTCGACGTTACGTGCGGGCGAATCCTGGTGGACGGCCACGATATCCGCCAGGTCACGCTTAAGAGCCTGCGCAGCCAGATAGCCATGGTGACGCAGGAAACGGTCCTTTTCAATGACAGCGTGGCAGCGAACATCGCGTACGGACAGAACAACGCGGCGCGGGAGCAGATCGAGGAAGCGGCGAAAAAGGCGCTCGCCCACGATTTCATCTCCGCTATGCCTAAGGGGTATGAAACGGTGATCGGCGAGGGCGGTTTCGCCCTTTCCGGCGGCGAGCGCCAGCGCCTGGCGATAGCAAGGGCGCTGTTGAAGGACCCGCCAATCTTGATTCTTGACGAGGCGACCTCCGCCCTCGATGCGGAGAGCGAGTACGCCGTGCAGCAGGCGCTTTTCAACCTTCTGGAGGGGCGCACCACGCTGGTCATCGCCCACCGGCTGGCCACCATCCTGCACGCCCACCACATCATCGTTCTGTCAAACGGGCGCATCGCCGAAGCGGGGACCCACGAGGAGCTTCTCAACCTCAAGGGGCTTTACTCCCAGTTCTGCGCTCTTGAGTTCAGGCTTCATGCCCAATCCCGCAATTGAGGTGGGACGGTGCCCCACTTGAAAGCTGGCTTGGGGGGTGGTACTGTTAGTGAAACGGGAGGAGCGAGGTG
>JBBIMN010000011.1:11722-18167 GCA_037444385.1 Acidobacteriota bacterium
ATCCATAAAAACGGTTGACAGGCGCCACTTCACGTTGGAAGGGGAGCGGCGCGGCGGCTTGCCACCCGAGGAGACGAAGCCCCCGGAGGCGCTACAGCCGTCCCCGCCTGGAACGGAGGAAAGCCATTCGCAAGCCCAGGAGGGCCGCCCGTCTCTATTCTCCGAGCACGTCCGCTCTCTGGCCATTCATACCGCAATGGCCTTGGGCGCAATGCCCGACCCGGCCACCGGGCGCTCCATGCGGGACATTGAACTGGCCGGTTCCTTGATTGACCTTTTAGACGCCCTTAGAAAAAAAACGGCCGGCAATCTTACCGCGTATGAGTCCCGAGTGCTGGACGACGCTTTGGGACAGTTGCGAATTCTTTACGTTGAGGCCCGCCCTCAAGGCGCGGCGCCGGGAGGCAAACCTTGAGGCGCGCGCTTGTTTTGCTGGCGGCCGTGGCTTTGCTGGCGGTTGAAAGGCCCCTCCTTTCGCAACAGGGAGAGCCCGCTCCGACGATTCACTTGAATCCCGAGGAGGTCCGCAAGCAACTTTCCACGCACGAGGAACTTGTGGACGTCAACAACGAGACGACCTTGGCCAAGTACGTGCAGGCATTCAAGGCGGCCTCTTCTCCAGACGATCAGGCGCAACTCGTACAGGAGCTCCAGGACTATCTGCTTCAGCACGGATTAAGCCCGAGCCCCGACACGGCCGAAGCTTTCCTCCAGTTGGCTCTGGAGGCGCGCCGCCAGGAAAGGAGCGAGGTTTTCGCGAAACTTGCCGCTTACGCGCAGGCCTTCGATCCCGGAAATCCCGCCGTTCACATGGCGCTGGCCTCCGAGGCCCGCGAACTGCACGGGGTCTGGTCTCCGACTTTTCTCTTCGAATCAATGGCCGCCCTGCTGGACTGTTTCGTGAGCCCCACCTGGCGGCCGGTCGCCATGGCAAACCTGGCGCTCTGGACCCGCGCCGCCAGCCTGTTGCTGTTGGCCGCGCTCTCGCTTTTAATGTTTTTCAAGTACAACTCGCTTCTCCGCCACGATGTCCAGGAGTGGCTGGGAAGCACCGAGGCGCCGTGGACTCGCGCGGCTGGCTGGATAGTCCTCTTTCTTCCTTCGCTGCTCCTCCTGTCGGGCTACTGGTGGGTGGTTTACTGGAGCGCCATTTTTTTGATTTACGCCCGCTGGCCCGAGCGGGCCGCCGTCCTCCTCGCTGTATGCGCCATCGTGGCCTCGGGCTATTTCACGCTTGCCACCGAGCAGAACCTTTATATCTCCAGCGCCCAGCCTCAATGGTCCAACCTGCGCTCATACGCCAACAGGATTGACGCGGGCCCGGACCGCCTGTTGGAAGACAAGGCCGAGGACGATTCCAACCTTGCCGCTTTCTACAGGCTCATCTTTGCCAACCGCCTCATGCTGCACGGCAGCTACCTGCAGGCGGAAAAACTCTACCAGGACGTTGACAAAGCCCAGGGCGGCAATGCCCAGGCTTTGAACAACCTCGGATGCATCTACTATTTCGAGGGGAGGTACCAGGAGGCGATCGCCCAGTTCAGCAATGCCATATCCCAAAGGCCAGACATGGGAATAGCCTACTTCAACCGCTCCGTCGCCAAGAACAAGCTCTTCGACTTCACGGGGGCAAAGGAGGACCAGGACAAAGGCCGCTCCCTGGACCCTGGCCTCTTCTCCCGGATGAGCCGCCAACAGGCGGACGACTGGGTCGCCCTGCCAGTTTTCCCGCCGCTGTCAAAAACAGCCGAGATAACGATCGCCCAGCAGGGGCGCAAGTCCACCGGCCTTTCCAGGGCGCTTTCCGCTCCGGTCACGACCGCCTCCGGGCTCCTTCGGCCCGCATTTTCAGCGCCCGCGTTGATTCTCTCCGCGATATTCATGGCCATCGGGCTGGCCAAGCGCCGCGCCTTTTTCTCGAAGATTTGCTTCAAGTGCGGCCGCCCTTATTGTTCGCGCTGCAAGACATCGCTTGAGTTCGATTCCTTCTGCGCGCAGTGCGTCCACCTGTATATAAAACAGGACGGCGTTTCACCGGAGGCCCGCCTTAAAAAGAACTACGAGGTCGAGCGTTTCAACAGGCAGCAATCCATCAGCCGCGCAGTCCTGTCGCTCGTGGCGCCTGGCGCCGGCCACGTCTGGGAGGGCCACGGAGTGCAGGGTTTCCTTATCCTGGCGCTCTGGTGTTCGCTGGTCGCCGGCTATATGGTCAGGTCATGGGGCTACCCGCTTCATGTCCCGCCTTCCGGCGGAAGCCTGGCCCCCGCATACACGCTGGCCGCGTCACTCCTTGGCACAATCGTATGGATAGTCTTCGGCCTGTTGAAGGCCATTAGCCGCCCCTCCACAGTTTGGGGCGCGAAGCCAGTCAGGAGGTAGGCCGTGGCCCTCGCCGGAACTCTGCGGGATTTCAGCCTCGCCGACATCTTCCAGCTCATCTCCCTCCAGAAAAAAACCGGTTACCTCACGCTGAAGAATGCCTCGGAGGTCGCCACCGTAACCTTTCTTGAGGGAAACGTCGTCGGCGCTGATTCGCTCCACAAGCGCCTCGAGGACAGGCTCGGCCACGTGCTCGTCAAGAGCGGGCGAATCTCAAAGGAGGAACTGGCCAAGGCGTTGGACATCCAGAAACAAACGCTCCAGCGGCTTGGATACATTCTGGTCTCCGAAGGGTACGTGGACCCTCACAGCCTGAAGGCGGCGCTGGCGGTTCAGATGCAGCAGACCATTTACCGCCTGTTCAGGTGGAAGGACGGCGAGTACAACTTCGAGCCGCACGACGCCGTGGAATACGACCGGGAGAACGTCACGCCGATGGCGGCCGAGAGTATCCTGATGGAGGGCATCAGGATGCTTGATGAATGGCCGCTTATTGAAAAGAAGATCACCAGTTTCGACATGGTGCTGGAGAAAGTCCCCCTGCCGACAGCCCCCGTCCTCGACACCCGCCCCGATATTCCAGGCGTGGAGGACGTGCTTGCCTTCGGGAGCGACACCGGAGCGCGCAAGCCGAGGACCGCGGCTGACCAGGTGGTTCGGCTTTCCCAGGAGGAGATGGCCGTATACCAGAACGTCAACGGCGTCTTCACGGTTCAGGAAATCGTGGACCGGTGCGGCCTGAACGAGTTTGAAACCTGCAAGGCGCTTTTCGAACTCGTGAACCGCCACCTGATCAGGCCCGTCGCCGCGGCGCAGGAGGAAAGCGGGGAAGCCCAGCCAGCCGTTTTTACGCCCCAGGCGATACTGGACAAGATACTCATGCCGCTCTTCTGGGTGGCGGTCGTCGCGTCAGTCATATTTCTGCCCTTTCATCCTTTTGGCCACTTCCCGGGCGCGTCGAGCGATTTTCACCGCGACCGCAGCATTTTACTTTCCCGCCTGGCGCTGGAGCGCGCTGATTCGGCGGTCTACACCTTCAAGCTTTTGGAGGGACGCCTTCCCTCCTCGCTTGATGAAGTCGCGACCAGCAAGCTGATGATGCTGTCTGGTGCCAGCGACGCCTTCGGCGATCCGCTGATTTACCAAGCCAACGACAGTGGCTTCACTCTGACGCTGAGAAGTCCCAGGGCGTGGACGTTCAAGGAAGCGCCCCCCGAGGACATCACCATCGCCTCAGGGCAGGCCCAGAACTGAACAGGATGTACGGCTATCTCTTTCAATAAGAAGAAAGTGCAACAGTAACAGCCTAACAGCGCTCACCGGTAAAGACCGGGAAGGGAAAGCAGCGCTTCTTTCAACTCGCTCCTGAGCTTCTGAAGCCTCTTTGCGGTCCGGCGCCTTGTTCCCAAGGCCAGAACCGCCCAAGCCGCTTGAACGTAGGCTTCGCGCTGTTCGGAATACCGCGCGGCCCAAAGCCCCGCTGGAACGGCGGTCGCGCCCATAGCCAGCGCCGCCCACAACCCGAGCGCCCGCGCCGAGAGTCCTAGCTGCAAAATGTAGCATAGCGGGTAGAGCGCCAAGCCGCCATAGAGCTTGTAGGTTGACGCCGTGTCCTCCGTCTTGGCCAGGAACTTCGCGGCGGCTCCAGTCAAGGTGTATGGAACCATGTGAAACAGCCATCCGTAGAGAGCGGGGGCCATTCCCAAAGCCAGCGCCAGGAAGCCCGTCACGGCCTTGCGCGTGGCCTTGAGAATGGACTCGTCCCTGTTGACATCCTCGTCTCTAAGCCCAAGCGCTCGCAGCAGGGAGATATACCGCCGCGCCGCCTTGAGCAGCTTGGCCATCTCGGCCGGATGATCCAGCCTTGCCGAGTAGAAGCGCTCCAGCAGCGCGCGGCGGTCCCACGGCTCATCGCAATCTTTTTTCAAAGCGCCTGGCTCGTCAAGGACCAGTTGGCGCAGCGTTTCCACAAGGTCCAGGTCTTTCCATCGTTCGGCGTTGACAGTCACCTTCGCGAGCGATTCGGCTATCCTGGCGGTGAAGACGTGCACCGTTTCAGGGCTTTCGCCGCCAGCCCAGGGCAGGTCCTGGTACGGCACGGGCGGCCCCGCTATCACAAGGGCTTCGGAACGAAAAACCGAGCGGGCGCTGTAAATCAGCCCCACGGGAATGACGGCCACGCGAGCCCCGCGCGTCCATGCCATGCCCGTGATTCGCGCCGCGCCGGTTCGTAGCGGTTGCACCTTGGGCTCGTTGTGGCTGCTCCCTTCTGGAAATAGCGCGACCACATCCCCGTCCAGAAGGGCATGAACGCAGGCATCGAAGCTCGCCTGGTTTCGCGCGATGTCCGCTGGGGCATCCTTTTTGCGTACCACTGGCAGAGCCCGGGCCGCCCTGAGCAACGGCGCAACGAACGGATGTTTGAAGAGCGAGGCTTTTGCCAAGAAGCGCGCCTTGCGTGGCAGGCATACGTAGAGAAGCAGCGGATCTAAAAGGCCGTTGACGTGGTTGGCGACCACAAGAAACGGGCCATCCTTGTCAAGGTGCTCCACGCCCAGGGCTCTTACCTTGCTAAAATAGATTCGGTGCAAGAGCCATAAAAAAAAGCGAAGCAACGCGCCCCCTTGGCTTAGCGGTGAGAGATGACGGATTAGGGATGCGTGTGTTGAACCCTGCTTTCCTTCAATTCTCTCACCTTCTCATCTTGATTCGAGGATTTCCCTCGTATGACGCTTGCCCGCCTCCACGCCGGGCTGGCCGAACGGGTCAACTTCCAGAAGCGCGGCGGCATAAACGGTGGCGGCCATGAAAACGTAAAACGATTCTGCCATGCTGAAAGCGCCGGCGGACCCGAGGCCATACCTGCCCACGGGAACGCCGGCTTCACGAAGGCCCCGTTGGGTACCGCGCCAGAGCGCCTCCTGCACCTGCCCGAGATGAACGATGCGGTTCGGAAGCCCCGCGAATGCTCGCGTCTTCGGGCTCAGCGCGGGGCCAGGCTCCTCTCCGGTGAGCATGAGCACCCACCGCACTGAAGGGCCGTCCACGAAGAGCTGCAAAAGGGAGTGCTGGTCCTCGCTGCCGCGGCAGCAGAGCGGCGTCGCCCCGACGCGTCTCTCCGAGCCCGCGTCCGCGATGCGCCTTCCCAACGATTCGCCCCAGAGCTGTTGCACCCAGAGCGCGAACAGGTGGGCCTTCTCCCCGTACCCCCAAAGCACGGCCTCGGTCCGGCCCGAGGCGAAGAATGAGACCAGCGCCAGAGCCAGAGAAAGCGCGGGGTTGTGGATGTTGGCCGCAAGCAGCGCCTTGTCGGCGCCAGCGCGCGCGCCGGCCACGAGGACCGAGGGGTCGGTGCCTTGAAAGGCCGCGGGGAAGAGCCCCACGGGAGAAAGGACGGAGTAGCGGCCGCCCACGGGGTTCGGAATCTGAAGCACCTTTATTCCTTCGTTCGCGGCCCAGTTCTGAAGCTTGCCCTCTGCCGGTGAAGCGGTGACTACCACGCGCCGCCGCCATTCCACGGGGTGCGCCTTCCTCAGCGCTTCAAGCGCGAGTCCCGCGTTTACGAGCGTTTCCATGGTCCCGCCGGATTTCGAGACGATGTTAAGCGCGGCCTTGCGCCAATCCACGCGGCGAAGCGTGTCTTGGACGTGCCGCGGGTCAACGCCTTCGAGAAAGGCGACTCCGCTCCCGCCGGCGCACAGCGCCTTTGCGCCCAGCGCCGAGCCGCCGATCCCCACGACCACCAGATGATCGCCCAGCCGCCGAAGTTCCCTCGCCGTTACGCGCACCTCTTCGACAACGCGGTCCGGTGGCGGAAGGTAAAAGAAAGGGTGGGACGGTTCCCTGGCCTGCGCCAGTAGAACGTGCCGCAGAGCTTCCAGCGTGGGCGCCAAGCGTTCAAAGAGCCCTTGCGAGAAGCCCTCGTCCACGCCGAAAAGTCCCTCCAGGACAAGCTCGGCCATATCCTTATGATGCCACAAACGTTGGCAAAGGGCAAAGGCGCCGGGGAGACCCCAATCCCGCGATGGATATTAGGAGTGGCCGGGGAATGCTGGTGAATGAAGCG
>JBBIMN010000012.1:0-17689 GCA_037444385.1 Acidobacteriota bacterium
AGACATATACATCAATACTATCCAGGACGCAAGGGGTTTTTCAACAGCCTGCTAGGTGATTTTGAGATCGAATGCAGGCAAAGATATCAGCGCTATAGCGACCAAATGAATTTGCAGGAATCCGAGGTTGTTCGTTTTCGGAATGAATTCGAGCGTTACGGCCTAACCTCAGAAAATGATAAGCGTGCCGCGATCCTATGCCAGCGCGGGAAATCGGAAATGTTTGTAGGCAATGTTGAGAACGCTGATGCTCTTTTTAAGGAAGCACGCGACTTGGCACCTGAAAGCGCATATGTTTTTGCGATGAGCGCAAGCTACGATCTTGCCAGAAATCGGATCGGTCACGCTTTGGAGCACATCGAGAAAGCCTGCAAAAATGTCACAAAGAAAACCGGGGCTCTTTGCTACGTCCTGAAGGCTAGAATTCTGGACGTTCAACATGACAAGACTGGACGAATAGCAGCCCTTGAGTGCGCTCTCCGCTATGATAGTGATGATTCTTTGACCCGCCATCAATACGGAGTGGCACTAAGCAGGGCAGGGCGAGCTGAGGAGGCTATTCAGCAGTTTAATTTGATCATTGAGAAGGAGAAAGAAATCCCCTCCCACCACTCAGCTTCTCATGGCGCTTAAGACGCGAATGATCAATGCTCGGCGACTAGGATGGACACAAGACGTCACGCGTGACTTAGCGTGGGTTGATGAAATGTTGACCAAGTACAAACATCTTTTAAGAGAGGCCGATGAATTTGATGAATTCAGGAGCGGTTAATGATCTGTGAATGACAAGATGAACGCCAAATGATACGTCTGGAGCCTAATCTTGCCTTATTGCATTTCCTTCCCTTCGCCTTACTCTGTGACCTCTCCGCCTCTGTGGTGAGATTCTCTTCTCTATAATTTTAACACGCGCGCCACGGTGGTATGCTTTATGGGCGCGGGGAATATCCGCGCCGGGGGAGGATCGTTTGGAGGAGGCAACGAATCAAAACGGCGCGCCGCCTGCATCGAAGCCGCGTCCTCCTTTTTGGGTTGTCACCACCTACTTCGCCGAGGGCTTTCCCTACAGCCTCGTCAGGCAGATATCCACCGTCTATTTCAAGGACCACGGCGCGAGCCTCCAGGCAATCGGGCTCACGTCGCTTTACGGGCTGCCGTGGGTCCTGAAGCTTCTATGGGCGCCACTCTGCGACGCCTTCGAGACGAAGCGCCGGTGGCTCCTTTCGACCGAGGGCGCGCTCGCGGTTTCCGTCCTCCTCATGGCCGGCGCGTCGGTCATGGATCATTCGTTGCAAGCAGGCTCCGCGGTTTTCCTCTTGATCGCATTCGCCGCCGCGACGCACGACATCGCCATAGACGGCTACTACCTCGAAGCGCTCGACCGCAAACGGCAGGCGGCCTTCGTCGGGTACCAGGCGATGGCCTACCGGCTCGCGCTCATCGCGGGAGGAGGAGGCATCGTCGCCTTCTCGGGCCTCACATCGTGGCCCTGCGCGTTTCTTCTGGCGGCGGCGGTCATGCTCGGACTGCTGCTCTTTCACTCGGCGTTTCTGCCCCACACGGAAGCGCGAAGAAGAAACATTCGCGAACTGCTTCGTTCGATGGCAAGGAGCCGGAGCCCCGCCGCGATTTTCTGCGCCCTGCTGCTCCTGGCGCTCCTGGCCGCCGCGTGGAATTCTCCCACCGTTGAAGGCGCGCTCTCGCCGATTCGGCCAGTGTTCGAGAAGCTTGGAGTTCCTGGCGCCATAACGCTTCTTCTCTTCATCGCCTTGCTGGCCCTGCTCGCGGTCCTGCCGCGGCTCAAGCAAAAAATGGAGAGTTCCGGTTCGGGTTACGGCGGGGCTTTTTTGGATTGGCTGGACCAGCCGCGCATAGGCGTCGTTCTCGCCTTTCTCTGCACCTACCGCACGGGCGAGTCTTTTCTCCTCGCGATGGTCTATCCTCTGCTGAAGGACATCGGCATCACGCGGACGCAGTACGGAGTGATCTATGGAACCTTCGGCATCGCGGCCTCTATCATCGGTTCGATTCTCGGCGGCCACCTGATCGGAAGGTTCGGCCTGCGAAAGGTGATATGGCCGATGATGCTGGCGCAGAACGTCCCCCACCTCTTGTACATGGCCCTTGCCTGGCGCTACGTGGCGCTGGTCGGCCATCCCGAGCTTGGCGCGGCGGATCCCTGGCTGGCTGGCTGCTTTGTCGTTTTGGAAGCCTTCGGCGCCGGGATGGGAACGTCCGTCTTCATGGTTTTCATACAGCGAACATGCAGGGCGTCCTTCAAGGCCGCCCATTTTTCCATTGCCACCAGCATCATGAACGTATCGAGCACGCTAGCCGGAGTCCTGTCAGGCTTTTTGGCGGCGAGCCTCGGCTATCCAGCCTTTTTCGCCTTCACTTTTCTCGTCACCGTCCCCAGCATGGCCCTTGTCTCCTTCCTGCCCAACCTGAAAGACGAAGCATGAGGTTTGATTTGTAACATTCAACATTCAGCACTTACATTTTTGTTCGTCTGGCACCGGGTGCGCCGGCCGGCGGCCCTCCAAGACGGCCAAAAGGTCCGAGACGGCCATGCGGGCCATGGCGGCGCGGGTCTCACGGCCGGCGGAACCGGCGTGGGGCATAAAGACCGCGTTGTGAAGGCGGCGAATAGCCGGGCGGACTTCCGGCTCGCGCTCGAATACGTCAAGCCCCGCCGCGAAGAGGTGCCCTGTTTCAAGCGCTTCCGCCAGCGCCGCCTCGTCAACCAGCGGGCCGCGGCTCGCGTTGATGAGCACGGCGCCCGGCTTCATCGCAAAGAGCCTTTCCCTTGAAAGGAGATGGTCCGTCTCCGGCGTCAATGGGCAGTGAAGGGAGAAAATGTCGGACTCGCGGACCAGCTCTTCAAGAGGCATATAGCGCGCGCCCAGCGCGGCCTCGACGCTTGCTCCGGCGCGCTTCCGCTGGAAATACGCAACGCGAAGGCCGAAGGGAATGGCGCGGCGAGCCACGGCCTGGCCTATCCTGCCCAATCCGGCGATCCCAAGCGTCTTGCCGGAAAGGTCCATTCCCAGAAGAAGCCTCGCGTCCCATCCTCTGAATCGTCCCGCCCGAACCATTCTGTCGCCTTCAACGACCCTCCGGCACGCGCCGAGAATCAGAGTCCACGTCAGGTCGGCTGTCGCCTCGGTGAGCACGCCCGGCGTGTACGTCACGGTTATTCCGAGACGCGACGCGGCGGCAGTGTCAACGTTGTTATATCCGACCGCGTGCAGCGCGACCACCTTGAGTTGAGGAGAGGCTTCAAGAACGCGCGCCGTGAAAGGGTCCGACAGAAAGCCGAGCGCTCCGCTGGCGTTCTTCAGCTTCGCGATGAGCTGCTCTTCGGTCAACGGAAGCTTGTGGCGAAGGACCTTTACCCGGACACGGCCATCCAACAGGTCATTCGGCATTTCTGATACGGGCGCGGTGAATACGGCTTTCGGAAGACGAGCAGCCATGTTTTTCCCTTTCATCATCAGCGTAACTGAATTGATTTTCCAGCCGCGTGCGGCGGAGGCGGAATGTTCAAGAGGGCGCACGCCGTGGGGGCAATGTCGAGCGTGCTCAACGCAGGCAACTGTTTGCCTGGAGCGACGCCGGAGCCCCAGGCGTAAAAGATCCCGCCCATGTCTGAACACGCCTCCGGGTCATACCCGTGCATCCCTTTCACCTGTGTTTCCGATTCGTGCTGGCCTCGCGGCTTGAAGGCCGCCCCTGGTGGCGCCAGCAGGACGACATCTCCCGCCCGCGGGCACGAGTAGCGCAGGCGCTCGGGAAGCTCGGCCCTGCGCCAAATCTGGACCTTCGGCGCGGCGCTCCGAAGCGCCGCCATGACGCTTTCTTCTTGCGCCTTGTTTTTGCAGTAGATGTTACAAAGCGGGCCTGAGACGGCGACAAATGGATAATAGCCTCGCTTCGGAACGAGCGGCGCGATATCAACCGAACGCATCACGCGCGACATGCCGTGGTCACTCGCGAGAAAAAGCGTTGTGCGGCTCTCGCGCCCGTCTCGCGAGAGAAAATCGAGAAGCCGCCCCAGCAAACGATCCGCGCGGGCCATCGCGCGGCGCACCGCCTCCGAATCCGGGCCTTCGGCGTGGCCAGGCGCGTCGGCGCCGGATGTCCAAGCCATGACGAGCGAGGGCCTTTCCGCCTCATCGCGCGAGAGCGCCGCCTCAATCCATCGCTCCGTCTCGTCGTCATTGCCGCCTTCTCCGAATGGACGAAAGAGGCTCGGCGAGACGCCGCGCCACGGTCCCGTGGAGCAGGGCCAGCCGGAGACGGCGGCGCGCAGGCCTTGCCGTTCGGCCAGCACCCAGAGCGGAGGCTCTTGGAGCCACGAAGCCTCCTTCTCGTCCGAAAAGCGGCGGCCCTCCGAGCGGTCGAGAAACTGGTTTGATACGATTCCGTGAAGGTTCGCCCCGCAGCCGGTGGCGATTGTCACATGGCTTGGAAAAGTAAGCGAGGGGAAAACCGGCGTCAAGCGCGGCGCTTTGGCTCCTTTGCTGGCAAGGCGCGCGAAATTCGGGAGGCCGTCCCTCGAAGGATAATCCCACCTTACGCCGTCCATCGTCAGAAGGATTACCGTGCGCGAAGGCGCTTTCGTGAAAGGCGCGAACGCCAGCGCCGCCGTGGCAAGGACGAGAGCCCAACCTTTGACGCATCTCTTCACTTGGCCTCTCCGAACTTTCGCGCCTGTGCCAGGGCGAAGGCCAGTTCGGCTTCGCGTCCGGACACAAGCCCGTCCGCCTTGGCGGCCTTCGTCTCGAGCAAAGCCCGCGCGAACGCCTCGGAAGGCACAAGTCCGGCGGCCTTCAATTCCCGCCCAGTTATCTCCAGTTTCAAAAAGCGGTCGCGCGCGACAAAATCGCGGACTAGCGCCTGCTCCTCCGGCTTCTCAACCTGCGTAAGAAGGTAGAGCACGCACAAAAGGGGCTTGTCGTGCAACAGCCGGTAGACGGCGCCCGCGTTCTTGGCCTCCAGGGCCAATTGCTGCCTGGCCCTCCATATGAGCGAGCGGTAGCCGGCGAGCAGATCGTTCAGCGGGCCCCGGAAAGGATACCGCGATCTCAACGCGTTCAGATCGTCGTTGGGCAGACGTTCAACCAGCGCCAGAATAAAGAGCGACGGCCTGTCTACCGGTTCGCCCGGGAAATTGAGCTCGAAGAAATCGAGCACCTTCTGCACGCGGCCCAACCTCTCGAGCACCTTCGGCGACAGCTTCAAGGCGGGCCAGAAAACTTTTAGCAGGCCGTACTTCTCAAGGAGGCGAAGCCCTTCAACGGGGCTGGGGCAGGCGAGAATTTGAATCACTTCGCTCAATACCCGCTTCGGCGAAAGGTTGCGGAAGATGCCCTGCTTGAGCGCCGAAGCCAGAAGCCCTTCCGTTTCAGCGGGGAGCTTGAAGCCCAATGTCACCGCGAAGCGCGCGGCGCGGAATGCGCGCGTCGGGTCCTCGACGAAGGAGAGGCCGTGCATGACGCGAATCCGCCCCGACTTCAAGTCGCGCACCCCCCCGAAAAGATCGAGCACCTCCCCGAACCGCTCCGGCGAAAGATCGAGCGCGAGGGCGTTGATCGTAAAGTCACGCCGGTACAAGTCCTGGGAGAGCGCCGCGTGGGCCACCGTGGGCAACGCCGCGGGGGTCTCGTAGTACTCGGAGCGCGCGGTGGCGAAATCCCACCTCCGGCCATTGGGGCAGATCCAGACGGCCGTGCCGAACTCCTTGTGGGTGCGCAGCCGCCCGCCCTGGCGCAGAGACCATGCCTGGGCCAAAGCCGCCGCGTCGCCTTCCACGACAAAGTCCACGTCCTTGACCGGCCGCCGCAACAGCAAATCGCGGACTGCGCCTCCCACCAGCAGAACGGGCGCGCCCATTGACTCTCCGAGCACGCCCAGCTCCCGCAAGGATTCCACTTCGCCCTGGGAAAATGTCCCCGCGATAAGCCGCTGGAGCTCAAGCCGCGACGGCACGCCGCCGCGCCTTCTCGGCAGGCGCCCCGGTTCCATCAGGTAAAGGCTCTTGAACAAGGCCATGCGGCTCAGGAGCCCCTCCACGTTGCCGGGACCCGTTCCAAAAAGCACCAGGCGCAAGCTGCGTTCCAGCATCAGGCGGCGAACCGTTTCAAGCGGCGTGTCCGGCGGCAGCAGCGGCGGGCTCGTCGCTACGAGCGTATTGACGGGCTCGCTTCTCATCCCGTGCTGAATCGCTCCGTCAACCTCCTGGCGGGTCACCACGCCTACCAGCGTTTCGCCCTCAAAGAGAGGCAGCGCGTTGACGTGGCGCCTGTTCATCTCCTCGAAGGCTTCCTGCACGGCGGCCTTCGCGCCGATGCGGTGAAAGTTCCTCGCCATGACGTCCTTGGCCGTGAGGCCGACCGGATGGTTGATGGTCAGCTCCTCCATGAGTAGCCGTTTGGCCTCTTCGAGCGTGAGGCCTTTCAAGGAGGCGGAGGCCGCAGAGGGATGGCCGCCGCCTCCGAACGCGTCAAGAACGCGCGCCGCGTCCACGTTTAAAACGCGCGAACGGCCAATGATGTGGACCCGGTTTTCAAGGCGGGCGACGAGGAAAAGCGCGTCAAGGTCTTCGAGGTTGAAGATTTCGTGGACGAGAAGCGAGAGGTCTGGGACGTACTCGGCGCTGGAGAAGGTGGTGATGTGCACCGTTACGCCGCCAGCCGCCACGGTTTCAAGCCGCTCGACGAGCTTGGTGAGGATGCGAAGCTGCGGCTCCGTGAGGCGGCGCGTCAATACGCGCGAGACTTGCGTGAGGTCGGCGCCCCAGAGGAGGCAGCGCCTTGCCGCTTCGAGGTCGCATGGCCGGGTGGTGGGGAAGGTGAGAAACCCGGTGTCCTCGTAAATGCCCAAGAGGATGAGCGTGCTGAGGCCGCTATCCGGCGCGAGTCCCGCGGCGAGAAGCTCCTCCACCATCACGCTGGCGCAGGCCCCGGCGTCTTTCACGATGTGGCGTTCCCCGCGGATGGAAACCTGCGCGGGATGGTGGTCATAAACGTCAACGGGCACGGGCGGGACCCGGTCCAGCAGGACGGAAAGGCCTCCCAGGCGAGAGCGGTCGGCAACGTCCACGCAGACGAGTCTTTTGACTTCCGCCAGATCGAGACCGTGGACCGAAAGGGTCTCCGGCAACGAAGCCGTATGCCCATCCATGTAGCGCCGCAGCAGCGCCTCGCACGCCCCCGGAAAAACGAGTTTCGCGCCAGGGTACAGGAGCTTGGCCGCTGCCATGCTCGCTAAAGAGTCGAAGTCGGCGTTGGTGTGCGTCGTGATAATGACCATGAGATGATTATCCGCCATCGGGCGCTAAAACGCCAAGACCGCGCGGCCATACCGTCTCTTGCGCGGCCACCTTCACCGGCCACATTCCCCGAACGGAGTTCAGAAGAAATACGCTTTGGGCCGATGAGACCTCCTCTATCGTCATGGCTCGCTCCTCCAGGCGCCCGTCGGAGAGCATCCTTGCCCGAAGCGTTCCCGGAAGCAGGCCGCATTCCAAGGGCGGGGTCCAGAGGCGCCCTCCCGATTCCACCGCCACGTTGGCTATGGTTGACTCCGTGACTTCCCCACGGCCATTGTAGAGCAAAACGTCATGGAAGCCGGGCCGCGCCGCGAACGCCTCTTCGTAGACACGGCGGTCCGTGGTCTTGTGAAAGAGCATCGGGCTGGATGGGTCCACTGGACGCGGCGCGAAGGCCACGCGCGCAACGCCGGAGGAGGGTGGCCCCAAGGCGGCGTGGGACAGGGCGATCTCTCCTTTGGGGCCGGTCGTAAGCCTGACCCGGCGCGGGCCTTTCCCGAACGCGCCGGCCAGATCGCGAAGCGCCCGGCGCGCCTGGCGCTCGTCCACCTTGTAGCCGAAGTACGCGGCCGATTCAATCAGCCGCGAGAGGTGCTCTTCAAGCAAGAGATAGCCCGCGCCCCGTTCCCAACGGAAGGTTTCGAGAAGCAGGAATGGCGGGCTGGAACGGCGCAGAACTTGGGCCTTGGCAAGACACTCATCGAACTCATCGCGAGGTTTCGAGTCCCACGTGATGCCTCCGCCCGTGCCGTACTCCGCCGCGTTGTTCCGTCTGTCCACTAGAACGGTCCTGATGGCGACGTTGAATTGGGAGCGGCCGGGCAGAAGGAATCCGAGCGCGCCGGTGTAGACGCGCCTTGGCGAAGGTTCGAGCTCCGCGATGATTCTCATTGTGCTTGGCTTGGGCGCCCCGGTGATGGACGCGGGCGGAAACAGCGCGCTGAAGATTTCGGCGAGGCGGCGGTTGCTTTGGGCGGTCACGGTTGATGTCATTTGCCAGATGGTCGGATATTTTTCGAGCCGGCAAAGAGATGGAACCTTGACGCTGCCAATTTCGGCGACGCGGCCAAGATCGTTGCGCACCATGTCAACGATCATGATGTTCTCGGCGCGTTCTTTGGGAGAACTTCCCAGCGAGCTGGCGCGCTCCCCGTCCTCGGCCGTGGTCCTGCCCCGCCTGGCCGTGCCCTTCATGGGCCGCGATTCGAGCCTCGTCCCTTCCCGCCTAAAAAACAGTTCCGGCGAGGCGCTGCATATGCACCATCGCCCCGTGTCGAGAAACGCCGCATGGCCCGGCCCCTGGGCCGCAACCATGCGCAGAAAAAGCGGCCACGGGTCCGATGGCGCGCGGGCCCTCTGCCGGTAAGTAAAGTTCACCTGGTAAGTGTTGCCGAGCCGTATCTGTTCGCGAATGGCCTCGATGGCGTGCAGGTAATTTGCTTCAGGCAGTTCCGGCTTCCAGCGCGAACCAATGTCCTTGCCCTCTTTCGCTTCGGCCAGCTCTTCGATTTTCTCCATGCCTCGAAACAGGCAAAACCAGAGAAGCGGAAAGTCGTCGCCCGCACGGACACGCAGCGCCGAATCAAAAGCCGGCGAAGCTTCGTAGGAGACGAACCCGGCGGCGCAGAGCCCCTCTTTTTCGGCGGCCCGCTCCACTTCATTCAGCGCGGGCACGACGGCTTCAAGCGCCGTGGCGCAAATTACGCGCACCGGCCCTGAAAATCTCAGCCACACTTCACCGGCGGCGTCTCTAAAAAGCGCGCGAACCTCGTTTGCGTTGTCGGACGCTATATCCGAGCCCCTTTTCACAAGCTCCGCTGGGCATCTCACAACGGGCGCGGCTGGGCGCGCGAGAGAGGCCCAGGACTATTTTGTTCCGCTCGATGGATCATCGGAGCCTTTGGACTTCTCCTCCATCTTGTCGCCCGCCTTCTGCAGCGCCTCCCCGGTCTTTTTGGTGGCTTTGCCCACGGCATGGACCGTCTTCGAAGCGGCTTTGTCCACGGCGCGCCCGGCCCTTTCCATCGGGCCGTTCTTCTCCGCGCACGCTATTGAGAAAAGGGCGATTGCAACAAGGAAAACAAGTGCCGCGAATCTTTTCAAGTTCATGGCCAATTTCTCCTAAGAAAGTTGACAAGCGAATGAGTTGATCAGTTTATAGACGCCACAAACTTGCCGTTCCTCTTCTCGTCAACCATCAAACCCATCAACTCGCCAACATGCGCTCAACCAACCGCCACGCCGGCCAATCTTCCAAGAATGTGGGTCAGCGCGGCTACGCCAGAACCTACAACAAGCATTCTTGCTCCGCTCTTCCACGGGCTTTTTCCTGTAAAAATGGACAAGACCGCTCCGACGGTAAAGAGGCACGCTCCGCTGACAACCGCTGAAGTCCAGACGCCGCTTCTGCCCTGCGCGAAGAAAAACGGCGCGAGCGGGACGAGCGCCCCAAGGACGAACGCGCCGAAGGAGCTCGACGCCGCTCCCCACGGAGAGCCCAATTCAGACGGGTCGAGGCCAAGCTCCTCCCGCGCCAGCGTGTCAAGCGCGGATTCGTGGCTGGCCAGGATTGACGCCGCGAGCTGGCGGGCCTGTTCTTGCGGTATTCCCTTGGCGCGGTAGATCAGCTCGAGCTCCCTGGCCTCTTCCTCCGGCGAGGCTTGAAGCTCCTCGCTCTCTTTCTCGATTTCGCG
This sequence comes from Acidobacteriota bacterium, assembly GCA_037444385.1. Lineage (GTDB taxonomy): Bacteria > Acidobacteriota > UBA4820 > UBA4820 > DSQY01 > JAEMPZ01. The sequence continues at coordinate 10,027 of JBBIMN010000012.1, forward strand.
CTCGAACAGTTCGCGCTGCGAGCGAACGGAAACGTATTCTCCGGCGGCCATTGAACAGGCGCCGGCAATCATTCCGGCAAAACCCGCCAGCAGGACCATTCGATGTTCGGTGGCGGCGCCGGCCGCGGCGGTCCCTCCCGCCATTCCCATAATTAGGCAAAAGTTCGACAGAAGGCCGTCGTTGACGCCGAAAATGGCGGCGCGCAAATTGCCGCCCCCGGAGGAGCGGTGCCAGGCTTCCTGCCCGCCTGCTGGCACGGAATCGTTGGCGGCGGATAGCTTTGAAAAGACCACGGCGTGAGAGCGCTCTTGGCCTGGCAACCCGAGCGCCTCGGCATCCTTCTGGCCCTTATAGCTCTGAGTGGCATTCGCTTCCAGCGCCTGAGCAACCGGCATGACGGCCCTGGTTCCAAGGCGGCGCGCCAGAAATGCCAGCAGGCGGGTACGGCGCGAGGGCCGCTCGTGGGACGATTCCCCGGCGTCGCGCAGCTTGCCAGCCCAAACCGCGGCGTGGCTCCGTTCAACCTCGGCCAGCTCCTTGAGTATGGAGGCTCTGCCAGGATCGGATTCAGCCGCCGCGAGAGCGTCGTAGAGCGCGGCGCCATTGACCTCGTCTTGAAGGTTCCGCCTGAAGCGCCTGATTTCCCTGGCGTCCAGCTTCACACTGTTTCTGGACACCGGCGCCGTTTCGCCAGCCATGCACAGCCTCCTTCTCCGCAAGCTTGCCACATAAAGCGCGGCCGCCGCAAGAGCCCGTCAGTTTCCCAATCCCGCGATTGGACTGGCAGGGAGCGGCCCTCCCAACTTATGCAGAGTGCCATAAATATGCGACGGCACGAGGAGGCACGACGCTCTGTATTCGCCACGGAGGGCCATACCGGGGGAGGTCACCGCGCTAACCTCTGCCCGCATACAGAGCGCCGCGCTTCCGGCGCTCTGTATAATTGAGAAAAGCCCTTTCTTTCGGCGGGGCACAGCCGTCACCGGAGGCGCGATATTTCCATCACGGAATCTTGTCAATCGCGGTGGAAGCCGAGGTCCGCCGGGTTGAGGGAACCTGGGACGTGGATGAGCCTTCCTCCCTTGGCTTCAAAGAGGCTCCGCTTCTCGGCCGTCTTCAGCGCGAGGGATAACAGCTCCGGGTCGCTCGCCCGGGTCTTTTCGGCCACGTGGCCTTTTGACCAGTACATGAGAACCAGCTCGCTGTCGCCGCATACTTTTTTGGCGCCGGTCTTGATCGCGGCCTCGATGGCGCAGAGACAGGCGAACAACTCGCCGAAATTGTTGGTCTTTCCCTTCGGCAGCACGTGAGTGCCCCGCTCCGTCAATTGGCCATGCGGCAAAGCGAGGTGCAAAAGGGGAGTGCCCCCGGCGTCGGTGACCGCGGCTTCAGCGCCCAACCCGCGTCCCGTTCCGGCGTCAAAGTAAAGGGCGTCCTTCGGGAGCTTTTCCGCGGCCTCTTTTTTCGCGACCGCCTTGTCCTCGTAATGAGCCCCCGCCTCAAGCCATGCCTTCGCTTCGGCGAAAGCGGCAAAGCCCCTGTAGCGCGCGCTTTTGCCGCGCACCTTCGCCTCGCACTCGGCCCACGATTTTACTATCCCCTGCCGGCCCCCGATCACGTAGGCGTAAAATTTATTCTTGCCGCCGGACGCCATGCGCCCTCCTTTGCCGCCATTCTAGCGCACCGTGGCGCGAAAGTCCGAGAAAACATCCGGTAAACGGACTCATCTTGAAGAACTGGCCCGGCGCCGAGCCAGGGCCAGCGGCGCATGGGAGCTAATGCAGCCGCTGCACAAAGCCGCCGCCGGCCGAATCATGAAACGGCACCCCGTGGTGCATGAACATGCTCTTGCAAGACCCCCATTCTTCACGCATCACGCCAACTGCAACGACCGGGCTGAACGTCTTTTGGAAAGGGGAAATTATCCCGCCAGGCGGGCGCGTGGACGCGGGGTCATTTGTGATTGTCATCCCACGCTCTCTTGAGTGTATCAGGATATACTACCTTTGGTACAATTTCCCCCTGCGGGGAGCGAAGGAGCGAAACCAATGGGCATTTTGAGGAGAAACGGACGGCACCTTCTGGCGGCCGCCATGATGGCGTTGAGCGCGGCCGTGGCAGCGATGCCGCTGGAGGCCAGGACTTCGCTCGCGGATAACCCTCCCGTTCAGGCGGCGGAGCGCGGCAACCCGTGGTTTAACTTCCAGGATGGAAAGCCCGTGGCGATGGACCTCTCTCGCGTCCCCCGCCTGGCGAGCCTCAGCAAGGCCGGCGGGGCGCGGCCGCTCTCGCTGGTTTCGGCAGATTTTGACGAAGACGGCGTGGCGGACCTCGCGGTGGGCTACGAGACGCCCGCGGGAGGCCTCATCGTCATCCTCCGCGGCAACGTGGATTCGATTCTTCCCAACACGAAGGAAGCGAAGGCACGGCGAGCGGCGGGGCGGTTCGACGATTCGCCCTTTCTGCCGGACGCCGAGGAGATCGAAACCAGCGTCGCACCGGATTTCCTTGCGGCGGGGGACTTCGATGCAGACGGCCACGCAGATCTCGCGGTCGCCGCCAAAGGCGGAGAGGCGCTCGTCTTTTTTCTCGGGGACGGGACACGCCGCTTCCCGCGCGTCAAGCCCCGCCCGCTGGGCGGCGCGGTGACGGCCTTCGCCTCGGGCGAGATTGACCGGCGCGACGGCCTGCAGGACATCGCCGTCACGACTGATGGCGCATCAGGGCCGACCCTCCTCCTCTTTGAATCTCCCGAAGGCGCCGCTTCTTCAGCCATCGAGCGCACTGCGCTTTCGGAGCCCGTGCGCGCGCTTCTCGTGGCTGACTGCGACGGAGACGGCTTCGGCGACGTGGCGATGGCCGGGAAGCGGCTCGTGGTTCTGCGGGGCAACGACCGGAAACTGACAGCGCCCGACGAAGAACGCGTCAAGGTTCAGCCGCGCGTAACCAACGAGCGGCCGCTCCCCTTCTTTGCGCAGGCGATCGCGCTCGGAGACTTCGTGGCCGAGCGCCCCCGCCGGCTCGTCCTGGCTGTCCTCTCGCAGGATGGGCGCGTCGCCTTCTTGCGCGCCAACACGGCGGCGGAGGCTTCGGCGCCCAACGCGCCGCCCTGGCGCTGGAACGCGATTCGGACGGAAACCGTCTCCCCCGGCGCGGTGGGCCTTGTGCGGACGCGCTCATCGTCCCTGCCAGTGGATGACCTGCTGGCCATTGACCCCGCTGGCAGAGCCATCCACGTGGCCGGCGGCAACGTGGCCTCCGTCGCACGCTTCGGCGGCGAGGCGGCGACGGTGGACCGCCCGTTGAGGCTGGCCCTCGACACCACCGATGAACCGGTCGCCATCCTGCCGGTGCAGCTCAACCAGGACGCGCTTCTTGACCTCGTCGTGCTCTCCAATGCCTCCTCTGGCGCGGGAGCGCTCAGCACCGTCGTCACCGCACCAATGAGCACCTACACGGTGACCAACACCAACGCGAGCGGCGCGGGCTCTTACGCCCAGGCCATCCTGGACGCCAACGCCAACGCGGGAGCGGACTATATCTCCTTCGCCATTCCCGGACCGGGCATCCCCACGATCAACGGCAACTACCCGGGCACGGGCATCGGCCCTCCGGCAATCACCGGCCCCGTGACCATTGACGGCTCGACGCAGCCCGCGGGCATGGTGGAACTGGATGGCAGCGCCATCTCGAGCGGCGTGGCCCGCGGCCTCGATTTTGAAAGCGGTGGCGGCAACAGCGTGGTCTACAACTTCGTCGTCAACGACTTTAAGGGAGAGGGAATCTTGTTTGGCGGAGCCGGCTCCAGTTACGTCTACGGCTGCTACGTCGGACTGGCCCAGAACGGCTCCTCGGCCTCTCCGAACGGAACGGGCGTCAGCATACTTAACGGCGTCCCGAGCGTCACCATCGGCGGCCTCACGGCGGCTCAGCGTAACGTCATCAGCGGCAACTCCTCATACGGAATCTACGTCGGAAATGGCGATGGCACGCTGGTTCAAGACAACTACATCGGCACCAGTGTCACGGGCTCCGCGAGCCTCACCAACGGCACAGGAATCGAAGTGAACAGCTCGGGCCAGAACGTCTCAATCGGAATCGCCATCGCCAACGGCCGAAACGTCATTTCGGGAAACGCCACGGGAATATGGATTCAATCCATCGGCAGCGGATTCCTCATCCAGGGCAACTATGTCGGCCTGAATGCCGCCGGGACCGCCTACCTGCGCAACACCAGCGTGGGGATCATGGACGCCAATAGCTCATCCGCCAACGCCACCGTCGGAGGGACCAGCTCCGGCGCGCGCAACGTCATCTCTGGAAATTATATCGGATTACAGAACACCACGGGCTCAGGGGCGCTTTACGAAGGCAACTACATCGGCACGAACCCCGCCGGGACGGGGGCGATCGGCAACCTCCTTCACGGCCTCTACCTCAACGGAGGCAGCCCGCAGGTCGGCGGCGCCACTTCGGGCGCCCGCAACGTCATTTCGGGCAACAACCTTTACGGCATCTACGTCGCCAACGGATCGGCGGGCACGATCCTCGGCAACTACATCGGGACGGACTATACGGGCGCGGCGAAGGTGGCGAACGGCGGCGACGGCATCAGCGTGACGAGTACCGAGGGCAGCCTCGTCGTGGGAGGCACCTCGGCCTCAGCGCGCAACGTCATCTCGGGCAACGCCTACTATGGAATCCAGTTTAACAGCGGCACGCCCGTTTTGGGAATCGCAAACACCGTGGAGGGGAACTACATCGGCCTCAACGCGGCCGGAACGGGCGCTCTTCCCAACGGTGCGGCCGGTGTGATGATCAGCGCCAGTGCCCAGATTACCGTGGGCGGAACCGGGACCGGCATGGGCAACGTCATCTCGGGAAACAGCGGAGACGGCGTTTACATCGTGGGCGCGGCCAGCATGAACGTGTTTATCCAGAAAAACACCATCGGATTGAACGCGGCGGGCTCGGCCGGCCTGGGCAACGGCGGGTCGGGCGTCAAGATTGATGGCGCCTCTGAAAGCAATACATATGGCAACCAGATTGCGTACAACGCCGGAGACGGCGTCACCATCCTTAGCGGCGCGGGCAACACGGTTTACGCAAATTCAATCCACTCGAACGGCGGCTTGGGGATTGACCTCGGCGGGGATGGCGTGACCCCGAACGACGCGGGGGACGCCGACACCGGGGCCAACAACCTTCAGAACTTCCCGGTCATCACGAACGTTGCCTGGTCCGGAGGCAATACCACCGTGAGCGGGACCCTCAACAGCACCGCCTCCAGTACTTTCCACCTCGACTTCTACGCGAACAGCGCGATGGACCCCTCCGGCTACGGCGAGGGCGAGACCTACCGCGGGACCCAGTTGGCCACCACCGATGCCTCGGGAAACGCGACCTTCGCGTTCACCATCTCTGGAAGCCAGACTTTTCCATCCGTCACGGCCACCGATGCGGCCGGGAGCACGTCGGAGTTCTCGGCGACGTGGGACACCGCCGCGCCCAGCGAAACGAGCCCGCCCTCCCTCGGCCAGCCGATGCACGTCTCCAAGGGAAGCGGCACGTCGGTCAACGTCACCTACACCGCGGCGTGCCACGCCGCCAGTGAAACGATCTACCGCGGCGCGAGCCCGATCTCCGGGGCCTTGAACTGGACGACGTCGTACTGCAACGTGGGCAGCTCATTCGACCCGGGTAACCCCTCGCCGGGGGCCTACCACTACTTCGTCATCGTGGGCCAGAACGGAATCAGCGAGGGTTCGTACGGGAAGGACTCCAGCGGAACCGAGCGCCCGGAAGCCTCGGGCGTGGGAAGCTGCGACCTCCCCCAGAGCCTGGGAAGCTGCCCGTAAGAGATGGGCCGCGCGGGCCTGGGCGCCAGCCTCGCGGCGAAGTGCCGGTCTCTTTTCTTCATCCCTCATCTACCATATTTCTCTTAGTACGCCCTCGCCCAGACGGCCCGCCGTTCGCTGGGTGCGCCACAGACGAAGCAGCGCCCCTCTTCCTTCCCGCCGCCGAATGGGATGCAGCGGATGGTGGCCTTTGTCTCTTCCTTGACCTTGTCCTCGCAGGCCGGGGAACCGCACCAGTGGGCGTAGAAGAAGCCGCCCTTTTCGATGTCCGCTTTGAAGGCGGAGTAACCATCGGCCCGGTAGCTGTGCTCCTCGCGGAACTTCAGCGCCCTGGCGAAAAGCGCCTTCTGAAGATCGTCTAACAGTGACTGCAAAGCACCATGGGCGTTAGCGAGTGGAATCGTCTCCTTCTGCCGCTTCTCGCCTTCGCGCAACGGCCGCGTGGGCACTCTTGGCACCGCGACGCAGACGCCCTGCTCCACGTCGCGCGGGCCGATTTCGATTCTGACGGGCACGCCCTTCAGTTCCCACTCGTTGTATTTGAAACCCGGTGAAAGGTTCTCGCGGTCATCCAGCACGACTCCAAGCCCGGCGGCGGTAAGATCCGCCTTAAGCCTCGCGGCCACCTCCGTGACCTTAGCCTTGCCCGCGTCGTCGCGGTATATGGGCACAATGACGGCCTGCGTGGCCGCGAGCTTGGGCGGGATGACGAGCCCTTGGTCGTCGCTGTGGGCCATGATGAGCGCGCCGATGAGGCGCGTGGAGACGCCCCAGCTCGTCTGCCAGCAGTATTGCCAGGCGCCCTTTTCGTCCTGAAACTTCACGTCGAAGGCCTTGGCGAAGTTCTGGCCCAGGTCGTGGCTCGTGCCCGACTGAAGCGCCTTGCCGTCCTGCATCATCGCCTCGATGCAGGTCGTCTTGAGCGCGCCGGCGAACTTCTCTGAGTCGCTCTTCACGCCGGTGAGCACCGGCACGGCCATCCACTCCTCGGCGAAACGGCGGTAGATATCGAGGATTTTGAGGACCTCTTCCCACGACTCCTCGTGGGTGGCGTGGGCCGTGTGGCCCTCCTGCCAGAGAAACTCCGTCGTGCGCAGGAAGAGGCGCGTCCGCATCTCCCACCGCACGATGTTGGCCCACTGGTTCAACAGGAGAGGCAGGTCACGGTAGCTCTTGATCCACTTGGCGTACATGGCGTACATGATGGTCTCGGAGGTGGGACGCACCACGAGCGGCTCTTCGAGAAGGCTCTCCGGGTCTGGCTGCACACCGCCGCCGGGCGCCGCCCCGAGACGGTGGTGGGTGACGACGGCGCACTCCTTGGCGAATCCCTCCACGTGTTCCGCTTCCTTCGACAGGAACGACATCGGGATGAAGATGGGAAAATAGGCGTTCACGTGGCCGGTCGCCTTGAACATGGAGTCAAGCGCACTCTGCATGTTTTCCCAGAGCGCGTAGCCGTTGGGGCGGATGACCATGCAGCCCTTGACCGGCGAGTAGTCGGCCATCTCGGCCTTCAGGACGACGTCCTGATACCACTGGCTGTAGTCTTCGCTTCTTGGTGTGACCGCCTTTTCGTCGCGCTCCTTCGCCATGCCTCTCCTCCAAATCCGGTTCATTGCGGAATCCCGGAAGACATTATTGTACAACACTGCCATCCAAAATCATCCACGTGGCCATTTCAGCCGATCCGCGCCACCCCCCTGCGTCCTACAATTCAATATTCTCCTTGTCCATTTGACTTCTTCGCGCGAAGGCCCCATTATTCACGCGGAGGGGACCGGGCAGCCGCGGCGCGAGCCGA
>JBBIMN010000013.1:0-17467 GCA_037444385.1 Acidobacteriota bacterium
CGTCATTCCCTTGGGGTACGTGGTACGCGCTGAACTGTCCGGTCCCGCGTACGCTGAAGATCAGGCCCTAAGCACGGCGCCTAACAGTCCATTTCAGATTCCAGCTCTTCCGGTCCAGGGCGCCTATTACTTGAAGAACATCCGCCTGATGAACGGAAATACATTCATCGCCTCCGCCAACCCGTCGCAGGTCGAGATTGACGCCAGTAACATTCTGATCACTCAAGTCACATCGAGACCCATGACATGGGAGGAGATCCAGGCCGCAGGCATCGTTCTCAACACCAACGATTACAAGGTCTACCGCTACACCGTTGGCCTCGGACTCGAATCTGGAACGGTACTCCTGGATTTCCCGGTGCTATTTTCAAAAAGTGATTCCACCCGCCCCCCGATCGTGCTGAACAGGCTGGGTTTGCCCGGGCCTCCACCACTGCCAAATGTTTTATCCTCAGGCTCACCGATTTTCGAGCAGTTGGACGAGGACGAGCTTGAACCCGTCGAGATAAAGTTTCCTGACGACCCCTCTCCAGAGGGGCTGAGTCTGTCCGGACTCCTTGTCTTTCCCAACCGCATTACCTTCTTGAACCAGTTCTTTGTCGTCGCCCTCCTTCTGCAAAACGGCGCGCCCGTTGGCAGCAGCCTTGCGCTGGACCAGGTTACTTCCACTATCCACTTGCCCGACGGCAGCGACTTCGTGCTCAGGCAGACGAATCCCCCCGCTGCTAACGGCGTCGTGCCGGTAGTGAACCCCGGCCCCGATGGCAAACTGGGAACCGCAGACGATGTGTCGCTCCTCTCAGCGACGATGCAGGGGCAGAGCGAATTTGACGTCACTACCCCCAAGGCGGGCACTTATGCGGTGGATATAGAGTTCCACGGGACGCTGGGCGGCCTTCCCTCCGGCCAGCCGGTGCACGTCTCCGGGCACGCAAAAGGCGTGGTGCTTGTGCGCGATCCCACCTTCCACGTAACCTTCGCCCATCCCGCCGTGGTGCGGCAAAATGAGGAGTACACCCTGAAAGTCACGCTCTCCAACACCTCGACGGCGGTGGCCAATGACGTCAGCCTTGGCCTCCCTCCAGGCCAGATTTCCGGCGCCGCACTGTTGACGGGCCAGAGCGACGTGGTTTCGCTTGGAACGTTGGGGCCTGGGCAAAGTAAGACGGCGGAATTCAAGCTCGTGGCTTTAAAGACGGGGCGCGTGACCGTAACCTCGGCCTCTGGCACTGGAGGCACGACTGGAACGGTCGTGCTGACGCTGGGCGTGGGCGATGGGAACATCCCTCTTTCGCCGGATACCCTTGTTCTTCCTCCAATCGTCAACGCCGAACTTCCGGAAGAAGTGGTAAACGCCGCTCTCGACTTTCTTGGAATCGGATGGAGCCTGGCAACCGCGCCGCCGAACAGCCGTCCGGCGAACATGGCGCCGGTCTCAGAAGCTCACGTGCGCTACCGTGCCGGTGAGCTGACTACGGTGGCGCGATTTCTCGCCGTTGCCCACTCTCCCGCTTATCCGCAAGAGAGCGCCTTGGCGGAGCTCGCGCTCAAGTGGCTGGGCAATGGGGCCAAGAACGACGCGTGGGACTCCTTGCGCAGGCTTCCGCCCGATGAGTACGGCCCTTCGAAGGGGCAGCAGTTCGCCCAAACGATTGGGCCGCGCCTTTTGGCCCAGGACAAAGGCGTCCTTGATGGCCACCGGGCCTTCGTTCAGGCCGCATCAGTTCTTGATCCCCATTTTTCCGTGGCGCTTAACCCTGCAAACGCAACGCCCGCGCCCAAGTTCTGGATGGAGGACGGCAATAGGAAACGGCTTGGAGACGGCGACAACGGCTTGGTCCGGAACATTCCTTGGGGGGAACACTACCCCTTCGGCGGCGGGAGGCTTTTGGTAATTGGCCGCCTCGATGGAACCGAAAGCTTCACCGTGCATGTGGACGGCCAGGGGGATGGAACCTTTGACCTGTCCGTCGCGGCGCCCCTTGCGGGAGGCATTACGCTTGCGCAGTTTACGGAAGTTCCCACTGCCTTGGGCGCGAAGGCCAGAGTGGTCTTCTCGCCCGGAGCCGATCATCTGGTGTTGGAAAATGATCTATCGGGAGCGGGCCTCTACGCTGAGATGGCCCCTTCTTCTTCCAGCGTCATCGTTCCGCCGGTTCTCCAGCCCGTAGGCGCCTATCAGGACCTCATGGCTGACCAGGCCGGAAGAGCGGTGGCCATCTTCTTCAACCGGCCCGTGGATCGATCAAGCGCGGAGATTTACACCAACTACGCCCTCGATAGAAGAGAAGTGACGGGCGCGTATATGCAAGCCGACGAGCGCGTGGTCGAGGTGAGATCGCAGTCCAGATTGTCTCCGCTGGTACAGAACAATATTACGGTGTCCGGCGTCAAGGCCAAAGATCAGAGCGTCATGGAACCCTCGCCTCTTGTGCTTCCGGTGCTCGCGACGCTGATCCGTCCCGGCGGAGCGATCAACGGGACCGTCTATGACGAGGACGGCTCCCCCTTGGCTAATGCCCCCGTCTATCTCTGGGAGTGGGACGAGGATCTGCTGAAAAGCGACTCCGGGGGCATCGACGGACCGGAAGCCACTCACGTCACGCAAGTGGCCGCCACCGGGCCTGATGGCACCTTCCAATTTGACTATGTCATGCTCAGTGGGCGCAATTTTATCATCGAGGTCCAGAAACCAGGCACGAACTACGTCGCGAAGCTCAGCGGAATGATCAGCCTTCCGAACCAGGTTCTCAACGTGTCGCTCTTCATGCGGGGAAGAGGGACGCTCGAAGGGACGATTTTTGGCCCGGACGGCTCTCCGGCCGCGAGAGCGCTCGTCACCGCGACGGAGGCTTCCACCAATGAATACGGCCAGGCTTTCACCGACGAGAAGGGAAGCTACAGGATTGACAAGCTGCCCGTCGGAACACTGAGCGTCCAGGCAAGAGTGGCGGGTGACCAGCACGCGGAAGGCACGGCAAGAATCGCCCAGGGCGGCGACGTGGCCAGCCTGAACTTGACGCTGGCTGACACGCCCACCGGAGGCGTCAAGGGCGTCGTGAAGGCCAGCGACGGCCAGCCTCTGGCAGCCGCTGTCGTGGAATTGAGAAGCGTATTGCACCAAACGTCCGTTTTCACCCAGGCGGATGGTTCGTTCCTAATTACCGGGTTCCCGGTTGAATCGTGCATGTTCGCCGTGTACGAGCCCGTAACCTACAAACAGCGCCTCCAAATGGCAGTAACGCTGACGGGCGGCGCGGTTCTGGACATGCACGACCTCATTCTGCCCCCTCAACAGACGGGCAGTGGCTCCGTATCTGGGCACTTCTATGGCTCGGATACGACGACTCCAATTGCCGGAGGATCGGTTTTTGCCACTACAGATGGCGGTGGCGTCTTGGCAAGGGCCACGACCGACTCTTCAGGTGCATTCACCTTGCCTGGCATTCCGATCGGGCCGTTCACGCTTAACGGGTTTGATCCAGTCACTCGACGTAGCGCTTCGGCGTCGTCGCAGATATCTTTTGATGGCCAATCCGTTGGCGCAAGCCTGTACCTGCCGGCTTATGGAACCATCGCCGGGACCGTTTACAAGTACGTCGCGGGAGGCGCCCGTGTTCCCGCCACTTTCGTTGAAGTCCACATGGGCATGCCGGGAACGGACGGCGAACGAATCGCCATGACGGATGGGCAGGGGCATTACCAGTTTGCTGGTGTGAGCCCAGGGGTCAAAGGCCTCACCGCCTATGATTCAAGAGGCGAAGGGGATATTGGTTATGCTTCCGCCAGGCTCACCTTCGATGGCCAGACGGTTACGCAGGATATACAAATGATCGGTCGTGGGGATCTATCCGTCCACACGATGATCAAAGGCGCAAACGGCCAACCGGAACAGGACATAGCCGCGCTAGTGAACGTCTTGACCTACAAGATTGACCCTAAGACGCTGACGCTCAAGCGTGACATCAGGTCCGGCTACAGCGAAGCAGCGACTGGCATCCTGACCATTTATGGCCTGCTGGGGCTGAGCACGAAAGCCACGGCCACCAATGGCTTCAACGGAAGCGGCGGCGCCAGCGTCTTAGTAAGATCCGGGCTGTCTACGAACCTTCCCATTTACCTGGAACCCACCGGCAGTGTCATAGGGCATGTCGTGGCCTCGGACGGCGTCACCGCGGTGCCGCACGCTGTCGTGACTTTGCAGATGAACGGGATGCCCGACCGCGACATCGCGGCTGATGTCTACGGAAACTATGAGTTCGAGCTTGTCGCCAAGGGGGCCATGGTCACGGTCATGGCCCAGGATACTGTCTCCGGCCGCCGTGGAATGGCCACGGGCGCCCTCTCTGATCCGCTGATTCCACTGGAATTGGACGTCACACTGTGGGGAACGGGGCGCGTGGAAGGGCTTGTCCTGGAAGATGATGGGCATGGCCAGTTGGTTCCGGCCACGAATTCAAGCGTGACGTTGCGCGGAACTTATCCCCACGGAACCTTAACCGCCACTGCAGATTCGCTCGGCCAGTTCGCGCTGGATGGGGTTGAAGAGGGCAGGTATGCCGTGGAGGCCCTGGACCAGAGCCACGCCTTCGCGCTGGCGGGCAAAGGAAACGTGGCCGTTACAAGAAACGAAACGGTCCAAGTCACGATTACTTTGGGGGCGTTTGGCATAGTGGAAGGCACGCTTGTCATGCCTGACGGCGTCACACCGGTGCAGAATGTCCAGGTCGTCATGAGCAACCTCGTTGCTCCAGTCGCCTTCGCGCTGACGGATTCAGGGGGAGTGTTCAGCTTCAGCTACGTTCCCGTAGGCCAATCCTTCACGCTTGACGCGCTTGACCAGAGGACAGGCCGTTCGGCCCACGGAGCGGCCATCATAATGGCTCCCGGCCAGGTGGTTGAAGTTCCGCTTGAGCTGACAGCGGTAGGCAAGATCGCAGGTACGGTCAGCAACCACGCCGGAACATCAGCCGTAGTTCATCCGCAGATAACAGCTGTCGGTGGCGGCGTTTCCGGCTTGGAAACCACTGGTGACGCTGATGGCAACTACGAGTTTTCCGGTTTGCCCGAGGGCGCTTATACCCTTTTGGCACTAGATCCAACCAACAATGCTACGGCCACGGAGCAAGGGGTTTTGTCCGGCGAAGGTTCGGAACTGCGCGTGAATATAAACATGCCGGCTTTTGGCGCCGTTGATGGGATCGTGTACCGCCCTGATGGTGTTACGCCTGTTTCCGGGGCGTTTGTGAGCCTGGATCCTCACCACAGCATTGTAACAGACAGCAACGGCCAGTTCAGATTTGATGGCGTTGGCATGGGGAGCTATGCGGTAAAGGCCCGGGACCCGCTGAGCAGTGATGGAGGAAAGCAACGAGTCGTCGTCACCGGTGATGGGCAGACCATCTCAACCGCTGTCACATTTGTAGGGCTTGGCACGGTTCACGGTGTAGTAGTGGATGCCAGCAACAATCCTGTCGAAGGTTTTCAGGTCACTATCCATGATGCCAACGGCTACACGGGGAGTGATGGCGCGGGGCCGGTTGGCTCGGCGGCGGATGGCTCGTTCCAGTTCGTGAATCAGCGCGTTGGCCACGTGACCGCCACCGCCGTCGCGCCCCAAGGCAGCGGCGACAATAGGAAAGGCAGCGCCGAGGGCGAACTGGCCTCTGACGGCGCCACGCTTGACCTTGTCGTCCACCTTGGCGCGGCGGGGACCGTGCGCGGGACGTTGGTGGACGAAAGCGGGAGCCCCTTTGCAGGGGCGCAGGTTACTCTCTACTTGGCCGCCACTGGAGAGACTAGGTACGCCGGGAGCGATTCCGGCGGCCACTTCAATTTCTCCGTGGTTCCGATAGATGCCCGGCCGAACGGAGGCGCTTTCACACTGACCATTGTAGGTCCAAATGGCCACGGACACGCCAATGCGACAGGCGTCCTGACTCAGGACGGACAGATTCGCGACATGGGTACGATTCCGGTGGACACCATTCCTCCAGCGGTATCGGCGAGCGTTCCTTCGGACCAGGCTGTAAACGTTGCCAGGGACATAGCCATTTCGGTAACCTTCTCGGAACCCATCGCCTCTTCGGCGATTGATGCGGGCAACGCGAAACTTCTCTACGATTTAAATGAAGCGGTTGTTCCGGCTTCCATCTCCCTAAGCCAGGACGGGCTCGTTTTGTCCATCGCTCCCTCTTCGCCCCTCGCGAGCAGCACGGCATACAGGATATGGCTATCTAGGAGGATCACGGACATCATCGGCAACGAAATGGTTGCCGACGTGGTGATCCGCTTCGCGACCCTCGATGATGTCCCGCCATTTGTCACGGTCGCCTACCCGGCGGACAAAGCGGCCCAGGTGCCGGTCGAGGCCGTCCCATTTGTTATCTTCAGCGAACCCATCGCGCTCTCTTCGCTGGCGGAAGGAGCATTCGCAATCAGCTCATCGGCCGGAACCGTTCTTCAAGGCGCGCTGAGTTTGCCTGAACCTAACAAGATACTCTTCATGCCGTCGGCGCCACTTTCGTTAAACAGCGCATACGCCATGTCCCTCTCCGGCTTCAAGGACCTCTCCGGCAACCCGATGACGCCCTATGTTGGCATCTTCACGACGTTGGACACGACCGCGCCAAGCGCTACGATCAGTTCGCCCGCTGAGGCCGAAGCCGGAAAGCCGATGACGCTGGCTTTCTCGGCTTCCGACAACTGCTGCCTGGCGAAGGTGGTCTATTCGTTGACTGGCGCGTTTACTTTTCAAGGAGAGAAAGATTTTGCCGGCGTTCCTCCCAGTGCCGGCTTTGAGGCCGCCATTGACGTCCCCGCCTCGGTTGTTGATGGCGGAACGGTGCAGGTTGAGGCTACGGCGTTCGATACTTCCGGTTTGACGGGGACGGCCGAGCCGAAGGTGGTTACGCTTTACCACATTCCGCGCGTGGCGATCACGGCTCCATCCAACAGCGTTTCGGCTCCGCGACGGAGCCAGATGCTGGCCAAAGCCGAGGTCCAGCCGACCAACGGGCCCGTCTCGGTCACCTTCACCCTCGATGGCCAGCCGGCCGGGATGGTGTCTGCCCCTCCTTACGAGGCCCTTATGACAATGCCCTCTGCGGGAGACCAGACCGTTCTGGCCGCGACGGCTACGACCGGCCTGGGCAAGAGCGGTTCCTCGGCGCCGGTGACGATCTCGCTTACGCCCTCGGCGAAATTGCAAGGCCGCGTCTACCAGGCCGGCGGGCAAGTTCCGGCGGCAAACGCCATCGTCAAGGTGCTTTACGGTTCTCTCAATGGTCTGACCGTGGCAACTTTATCAGCAGACGGAAGCGGCCTCTTCGTCTCAGACTATCTGCAACTCGGTCCCTATTTTGTTCAGGCGACGAAGGCCGACGGGACCGACGCGGGTGTGACGGCCGTCAGTCTGAGCACCGACGGCGCGGTCGTCCAGGCCGACGTGACGCTCGCCGGAACAGGGACGGTCAGCGGAAAGCTGGTGGATTCCGCCACCAACCAGCCGCTCGCCGGCGCGACCATTACGCTCGACGAATCGTCGGCCATCTCCAGGCACCGGGAGCTTGCCACCGCCGCAGACGGCGGCTTCATCTTCGCGGACGCTCTTGTCGGTTCCTTCACGCTCAAGGCGATCCATCCGGCGAGCGGAAGGCTCGGCGCCACGGTATCCGACGTCCTCTCCTCTCCCGGCGCCTCGAAAGTCTACGATCCTTTCGTCTGCTACCAGGACGCCGCGCTTGTTGTAGCCTTCTCGCCGGCCAACGGGGCTACGGGGGTAGATCCCGTTTCGCCGAACATCTCTGTGACGTTCAACCAGCCGGTGAACGCCTCCACGCTGGCGAACGGCATCGTCTGCACTTACCGGCAACTTCCTTTTGATACGAGTACCCATCAATTTTATGGAACGTGGACGGTAACCGGCAACCAGGACGGGACCTACACGGCCAGCCTGGCCCCGTACAGCCAGTTGCAGACGGGGCTTTCGTGCAGGCTGACGGTCGGCTCGGTGCAGGCGGTGTCAGGCTCCTACGTGCTCTATGCCACGAGCGCGTTCACGACGAGGACCCCGCCCGTTCCCACGGCCATCAACTTTTTGGACAGGGATTCAGGCCAATTGCTCGGCGAGACCACTCCGCCGCAGGATTCCAGGGGAGTGGCGCCCGGCTCCAGAATGGATGTCACGTTTGACCAGCAGATCGATCCAGCGAGCGTCTCGGACGGGATGCTGAGGTTGGTTCCAACCTCCGGTCCGGTCCTGGGAGGTTCCGTTAGTCTCGCCGGTGATGGCAGGACGCTTCAGTTTCTCCCGTCTCAGCCTATCCCGACGGACAGCCTGTACAACTTGGTTCTCACCCACGGCCTTTCTAACGGCGGCGGGGATGCGTGGCAGCAGGATATAAAACTGTCGTCCATCTATACGGTTGATACGCAGGCTCCCGCCGCCCTGATCGTCAGCCCGCCCGACGGGGGCTACGCGCTGGAAAGCGCTGCGTTACTGCCGGTCAGAGTCCGCATAACGGACGGCCTCAATTACTGCGCGCCGGTTACGGCGAAACTCTCGGTGAACGGGCAGCAGGCATTTTCATGGAACGCGAGCAGTTGCGCCGATCAGGCTGAGACCGTGATCCTTCCATCTTCGCAAGGAGCGCCCTACGGCATCAGCCTCGACATCACGGACCAGGGCGGCCACCAAACGACGGCCGGCGCGACGCTCACTCCGGTGGCGGTGCGCTACGGTGCCTCGACACCGCTGACGGGTTCCATCTACTCCATTGCCGCCTCCGCCTATGGGCGGGTATACGTGCCGGGATTAAGGCAAAGCTACGGCATCGAAATCTATCAGCTCGGCGCTTCCGGCCAGTCGAGCCCGACGCTTCAGGGGACGATTCCACTAACGGCCTATCCCTACTCCATCGGTGTCGAAGGGTCGCGGCTATGGGTGCTGTTGAGTTCTTCGCTCCGGGGCTACGACGTGACCGACCCGGCGGCGCCGGTGCTGCTGGCCGAAATCCCGCTCGTTTCGTGCGGCCCAGGGTGCCACGCCACTTCTCTTGCGCTGGGCCCCGGCTTCGCCTACGTCGGGGACTACTCCGGCGCGCTGCACGTCATCGCGTTGGACGATCCGTCGTCTCCAGTAGAAGTCGGGCGCATCGTGGTCTCCGGCTACCGTATATCCGGCGTAATGGTGGATGGCGGACAACTGGCCGTTCTGGCGATCGCCTGCTCGTCTTCGTGCAGCTACAGCATGGTTCTATACGGCATCGGCGATCCGGCGAACCCGGTGTTCGAAAGCACCATCGCAAACGTGAGCGACTGCCGCATCGAGGGTGGCCTCGCGTACGTCATTTACAGATCCTTCGCCAGTCTCGACAATACGGCGGTCCTGGACATCTCGAACCCGGGCACCCCGGTCGTGCTCGGCAAGGGATATTCCTCGGGCCTCCTCTCTCCGTCGGTGAGGGAAGGCGGCTTCCTGATTCAGGGTTCCGGATGGCTGAACGCCGTCAGAGCGGCCGGGAGTTCTTCGCCGTACGGAGCCGGATCCATTTCTCAACCCGGCGCCTCCAGCATCGCGCGAGCGGGCGGCCAGGCGGCGGCCATCGTCTACAAACAGAGCACGAACCAACTGGGCACCATCTCGCTCGATATCCAGCACCATGGAACGGGAGTACAGATCACGGAGCCGGCTGCCGGATTGGTAGTGAACGCCAGGTCGGTGCTCGCGATCAAGGCCCAGCCCAACCCAGAGTTCGATGGAGTCGTGACGCTGTGGGAAGACGGCTCCCCCGTTGATGCCGTGGACCATGCCCCGTATGAATTCAGAAGATGGGTGCGCTGCTCGGGCGCCACGTCCATTAGCTACGCCGTCTCTCTCAATGACGATTCCGGCAGCGTGATCACCTCTGATTCCGTCCAGGTTCAGCTTGCTCCCTGCGATCAGACGCCCTTGGCGGTTCTCTCCGTGTCCCCAGCCGATCAGTCGTCGGACGTGGAAAGATCGGTGGCGGTCACCGCCACCTTCAACAAGGCTCTGGCACCCGTCTCGGTTTCAGGGGCGTCGGTCTTGTTGATGCAGGGGACAACCGCCGTCGCCGCGAATGTGTCGCTCGGCGCGGACGGCAAGGTGATGACGCTCCAGCCCGTCTGGCCGCTGGCGGCCTCGGCGATCTACACGCTCAAGATCCTCGGCAGCGTTCAAGACCAGAATGGAATCTATCTCGGACACGATTTCACATCGGCGTTCACCACCGCGCCCGCCCGCCCGCTCGTGGTCATCCAGACCGTGCCGGCCGGCCAAGACCAGAGCGTCGAGCCGGGCACCGCCGAGCTGCGGGCGACGTTCGCTACCACGATAGATCCCCGCACGCTGGACTGGCAGAGCATGACCCTGACGCGCACCGGCGACGGCCAGCAGATAGGGGGCAGCGTCTCGTTGGACCCTGACCAGAAGACGGTCGTCTACACGGTGGCGCTCGATTCTCTCACGGCCTACGGATGGACCATCCATACGACCATCCACGACCTCTCCGGCGACGCGCTGGCGTCGCCGCTCACGGTCAGCTTTGCCACGAAAGCTCTTTCGCTCTCCGCCACCCTGAGCGGCGTGGCGGCCGGACAATTCGTTATCGGCGGCGACACGACGGTGCACATGAGCGCCTCCGGAGACCAGCCGGTCACTTCCATGGATCTCCTCGTGAACGGCGAGCCGGTCACTGGCGGATTGCTGCCGTGCCCCGCTGCCGGGTACCACGGAATGGCGGCGGTTGCCGGGCCGGTCGTTCAAAACGCAAACTACAGCCAATGCGGCGTTCTCCCGCCGCTCTACCTCCCGTTCGGAAGCGCCGTTACGCTCATTGCGAGGGCGACGGACGCCTCCGGCAACACCGCGGTGTCGCCGGAGGTCTCCGCAAAGGTCCTCTGCGACGTGAGCGCGACCGGTCCGTGGGCGATCCCCGCCACTGACGGCGACGTGATCGCGCTCTCGTCCAACAAGGCGGCCGTCAGCTACGACACGACGGCTATATACGAATTCAGCAACCCCGGCACGCCGGTTCTTGAAGTGCGGCGCTTCTGTCCTCAGATGGCGTGGATAGGCAACGTTCTCATAGGTGTTTCCAACCTTCCGCTCTCTTTCGCCTCCGTGCCCGGAAACGGCTCAGAGGGCATCGTCGTTCTGGCCGGATCGGCGCTGGCCGTAGACGGAGTCATCGCCGCCGCCATCAATGGTCAAAATCTCGTTCTGTACGACGTCAGCGATCCGGCGGTACCTCGTCTGCTCGCGAGCCGCGACATGAGCCAGGATTTTTCCAGTTATTCCGGCGCCAAAATCTGGGTCGGTGGCGATAGGGTCGTGTTGATCGCCCCGCCGGGCCCCGGACAGGAATCCAATTACATCATGGCGTACGACATCAGCCAGCCGTCGGCCCCGGCCTACTTAGGCAGAGCCTTGACCGGAACGAGCGGGGAGGCGAGCCGCTTCATCGGCGGCCGTTTCGCCGCCTTCTCCGCGTTGAATCTTGAACTCTGGGACGTTTCCGGGCAGGGAGCGCCTGCGCAGACCGGATCGTACTGCTGTGCCCTGGCTCCCCTCTGCGGCCTCGGCGATGGCTATGTTCTGGGCAACAGAAACCAGGAAGGAACGAACGCGGCGGTCATCCTCGACGTAAAGGACCTCGGCCAGATACATGAGATCTACAACACCGGTTACAGCGCCTCCGTCCTTTCTAGCTATACAGCCGATACGGAGGCCGCGGGAACGGGGGGCGATATAGTCTCCGCGAGGCGCGTATCTGTTGGTGGGACCGGAATGGCGTGGAGGACCGAAGGGACCTCCTTCCACTTCACGGATGCCCAGGCTCCATCGGTAGCAATCACCAGTCCGCCCGCTTCGCCCGAAGTGGCAGACACATCGAAGAAATGGTGGCGGATGGACGTGGCCGCTTCCGACAACGCCGGCATCGCCAGCCTCGAACTGAGGATCAACGGCGTGGCCGTCCAGAAGAGAACCCGCGCCCCGTGGTACTTCTTCGCACCCGTCACGCAAGACCTGTTGAATCAGACGGTGACCGCGGAGGTCGTCGCGACTGATCTGGCGGGGAACAGCGCCTCGGCGTCGCGCGTGCTGAGGTTCAACGCCGCCGGTGCCTACGTCTCCCTCGCTCCCAGCGGAACCGTATCGGTGCCTCTTGGAGGCGGCTTGAAGGTGACCGCCGGCGCGCTGATGGAAGGCGGGGTGGACCGAATAGAGATATCGGTGGACGGAACGGTGGCGGCTCAACTGACGCAACGGCCCTACGAGTATCTTTTCACGCCGGACGCCACGATGTCGGGACACACCGTCGTCATAGACGCCACGGCCTACAGCGGTGCCGCGTCCATCTCTACCGCCGCCACGCCAGGCAGCTTGAGCGTTCAAGTATTTGAACCCGCCCCCAACACGTTGCTCGGTTCGGTGCAAGCCGATAGCCGATGCCCGCTCTACGACATCGCGCTAAGCGCCGATAGCGCCAAAGCGCTCTGCTATTCCGGCTGCGGATACCAGCTCTATAACACCTCCGATTGGTCCCAAGCCTTGAGAACTCTGCCTGGTTCTTTGGCGGGGGCGTTCTTGCGGCCCGACGGTGATACGCTCGCGGCTTGCGACAACAGCCATTGGGAGGTCCAAGACGCCCTCTCTGGAGCGGTGTCGCGTTCGATCCCCCTGGCTAACACCACAAACAGCCCGGCGTTATCTCCCGACGGCAAGACGATGGCGGCGTTTGATAACATAGGCCAACTGGCCCTGATAGGTCTCGATGACGGGTTGGCCGAGACCTGTTGCGCGCTCACGGACCCTTCGCTCTCTCTGAACCAGCCTTGGGCGGATAGCGCGGCATTTCTTCCCGACGGCCGTAGCTTGGCGTTGCTGGCGGGCGGGAGCGATGGGGCAGGAGGGTGGAACCACCGCCTTCTTGTTCTAGATCTCAGCACCCGCCAATGGACGATCAACCTGACTGTTCCAGCGGGTGGAAGGATCATGGCGGGACCCGGCGGTGATTCCGTCTGGCTTATGCCATGGAGTGGAAGCACGGGTTACCTGATCCGGCTGTCCGACCAGCAAATTGGAGCGGTTTCGAGCCTTCCAGCCGACGACGGCATCTCTGCCTGCGCCCTTCATCCCGGAGGAGGCTTCGTTACAGCGGCGGCGCCGTTCAGCGGCGGAACGAAGATATTCGACATTGCCGGCGGCACGCCGCCCGCTCTGGTGGATGGCCACACTCATGACTGCCCGGCGATCGGCTCCATGGCTTTCCACGCCTCCGGCAAAAAGCTCCTCGCCGTTGATGGGAGCGATCAGGTTTACATCTACTTCACCGCAGTGGCGGACACGTGGCCGCCAAGATTGTCCGCGTCCGTTCCGTTCGACGGAGGAACGCTGGCGGCGGACAGCCGTATCATCTGCTATCTTTCCGAGCCGATGGATCTTTCGACGGTATCGGGCGCCACCGTTACGGTGGCCGCTCAGTCAGATGGAACGGTCGTTGCCGGAACGGTAGCGTCAGCTCACGCGGGAACGGTGGTTACTTGGACTCCCGCCCAGCCGCTGGCGGCCGGGGGGTACAGGCTCACGCTGTCGGGGCTGAAGGATGAGTCGGGCAACGCGCTTCCGGTGAAATCGGTCAATTTCTCGGTTCAGTGACGGAGAATCGCATGTCAAGTCGCCAGGGGATGAGCGGGGAGGCAGCCGAAATGAAAGTGGTCAGCGACACGAGCACGAAGGCGGCAAGGGCGCGCGGCGCTCTTTCAGGGAGAGGCGCGCGCGCGATGGCGTTAGGCTTCGCCTTCGCCGGGCTGCTTTTTGCGAGTTCCGCGTTCGCCCAATCCTCGCCCCCACCGCTTCCGCAGTCGCTCAACCGCTTCGCCTGGTTCGGGTGTGATTCGCTGATGGTCAACGGGAACACGAAGGTCTATGGGGTCCCAGGTGTCGGCGGAACCCAGGGGATGGGCGGGAATATCGCCTCCAACGGCAATATCGTTATCAACGGCTCGAACACCATCGCCGGCGACGCCACGCCCGGGCCAGGAAAGACGGTTGCCATAACGGGAAGCCAGAGCCAGGTCCAGGGATCAAAGACGCCAGCAGCTTCGGTCCTTCCTTGTCAGGAAATTTCCGTGGCTGCGTGGGCCTCCTATGCGCAAGGAGCCAATAACAACTCCTCGATTCCGTCCGGACTCATCAATTCCAACCGCGATTTCACCTTGAATGGCAACAGGAGCTGCACGCTGCCGGCGGGCGTCTACTATGTCAACAACTTCACGGCAAACGGAAACGCGAAGCTGGTTCTCAACGGGAACGCGGTATTTGTTGTCACTGGGGCACTGACAATCAACGGAAACGACCAAATCAACCAGAGCCAAATGCCTTCAAGGCTCATTTTCGTGGTCTCCGCCTCATCGCCGGTCACGCTGAACGGTTGCGCCAAGTTATCGCTCGATGTCTACGCTCCGCTGTCGCTGGTCACCATAAACGGGAACGTGGCCGGCTACGGCAACCTCTGGGGAAAGACCTTCTCGGGCAACGGCTCGGTGGTCTGGAACCGGGTCCGCGACACCAGCGCCCCGAGCCTTTCCATCACCGAACCGGCCGACGGCTCCGTTGTCACCACCCTCCGCCCCAACATCGCCGTCTCCTACGGCGAGCCCGCTGATGGAACCGGAGTTGACCTGACGACGCTGCACGTCAAAATTGACGGTACCGACATCACGGCCGCGCTGACGCTCTCGGCTTCCGGCGCGTCGGGGGCCGCTCCCGCCGACATGACTGAAGGTTCGCACGTCTTGACCGCTTCCATTTCGGACTACGACGGCAACGCCGCCTCGGCGCAGGCCTCCTTCACGGTCAGTGCCGGTGACCACGACCCGCCGGTGATCACCGTATCCGGGGTGAGCGAAGGCGGGCTCTACGGCCAGCCGGCCACCCCCGTCGTCACGGTGACCGATCCGCACCTCGACCCTGCCTCGGTCCAAATCACGTTGAACGGAACGCCCTACGTTTCAGGTACGCCTGTCACGAATGACGGCGGCTACACGCTCCACGTCCAGGCTTCCGCGGCGCAGAAGGATCTCCATTTCTCGATCGACCAGACGCCTCCAGCCATCACGGTCTCGGGGGTCTCCGACCAGGGGCTTTACGGCGCGGCGGTTTCGCCGGCGGTTGTCGTCGAGGACGCGCACCTCAATGCCGCCGCGACGCAGATCACCCTCAACGGCGTCCCGTTCGTCTCCGGCTCGGCGGTGACCGCCGACGGCGCCTATACGCTGGCGGTCAGCGCGGCGGACCAGCTCGGCCACGCCTCCCAGACGGCGGTCCGCTTCGCAATAGATACGACGGCTCCCTCGATCTCCATCACGGGGGCCGAGAACGGCTCTTGGTACAACCACGCGATCGCGCCGGCTGTGCAGGTTACGGACGACCACCTCGACTCATCGTCCGTCCATGTCACCCTCAACGGCCAGCCCTACGTCTCGGGGACCTCTTTGAGCGGCGAAGGCTACTTCGTGCTCTCCGCCAGCGCTTCCGACACGCTGGGCCATTCGGCCGAGAAGAGCGTCGCCTTCGCCATTGACACGACGCCTCCGGTCATCACGGTGAACGCGCCACCAGACAACGGCATCACGAGGGACAATCCGGTCACGCTCTCGGGAAGCGTTCTCGACGCCCACCCACAGACCATGACCATCAACGGCCAGCAAGTTGGCGCAGGGGGAGACTCCTCTTTCAGCGCCCCCGTTTCGCTCTCCGAGGGCCCCAATACGATCGCCCTCTCGGCGACGGACAGGGCCGGCAACACCGCCTCCCTCGATTGGCACGTCACGTTGAAGATGACGCCGCCTACCGTGGCGATCGTTCAGCCGGTGGCCGGGCTGATCACGCGGAACACTCCGGTCAACGTCACGGGAAACGCCTCGCAGGACGCCGCCTCCGTTGACGTGAACTCCCGCCCGGCCTCCCTTGCGCTCGGCGCCTTCACCGCCTACCAGGTTCCCCTCCAGGAAGGTCCGAACACAATAACCGCCACCGCCAAGGATTCGGCCGGGAACGCGGCCACGGCGCAGGTCGCAATCACGCTCGACACCCAGCCGCCGGTGATACGTTTCTCATCGCCCTCTGACGGCCAGCACGTCAGCGCCGCCTCGATTGAGGTCCAAGGAACGGTCACCGATGCGAGCCCCTTCACCGCAACGATGAACGGCGGCCAACTCGCGCTCTCGAATGGCCAATTCTCGGCCCAGACCGCTTTAGTGGAGGGGACCAACATTCTCACCGTAAGGGCGGAGGACCAGGCGGGCAACCTCTCCCAGCAAACGCTGACGGTGATCCGCGACGCCGGCAACCTTGCCGTCACCTCGATCACCCCCGGCAACGGCGAGAGCGGCGTTTCGCCCTCAAGCCAGGTCCGGGTCCTCTTCTCCAGGATCGTCAACGAGCAGAGCATCACCCACGACAGCTTCCAGGTGACGCAGGGCCAGTCACTCGTCGAGGGAGCCCTGGTGCCAATGGGGAACCAGGCGGCCTTTCTGCCCGCCCAGCCCTTTGCCGAAGGCGCCCAGGTGACGGTGTCGCTTTCCAGCGCGGTGCACGACCAGGCGGGCAACGCCCTGACGCCGTTTGCCGCCTCGTTCACCGTCTTGAGCGCGCCGGCTCCTTCTCTCGGCCTCGCGCTGGACCCCACGCCTCCGCTGGTCAATTCGTCGCCTGTCACCGTTACCGGCCACACCTCCCCCGGCGCGGCGGTCACCATCGTTCCTCAGGCGGCGGGAGCGCCCCAGGTCCAGGCCGTCACGGCCGGCGCGCAGGGCGCTTTCTCGGCGAGCGTGCCACTCGTCAGGGACATTCTCAACGTCTTCTCGGCCAAGGCGTCCCTCGGGAGCCTCGAAACGATTCCCGTCTCTTTCGCCATTCTTCACGACGGAACGGGTCCCTTCGTCACCAACTTCGTTCTCGATTCCAACGGGGATCTTCTCTGCGACTTCGACGAAGCGCTCGATCCGGCAAGCGTGACGCAGAACAGCGTCATCTTGACGGTCTCCGGCCAGCAGGTCGTCTGCGCGCTTCGCCTGGAAAACGGCGAGACGCGCCTGCGCGTGACGCCGGAATCTCCGCTCGGCTCTGCTCCCGCGGCCTTCAGCATCACTTCAGGAGTCACCGACCCGGCGGGCAATCCGCTGGAACCGCCCTTCACCAAGACCTTCAACGGCGGAAGCACCGGCCAGGCGTTCGTTGAGGGCGAAGTCTACAGTGACGCAACCGGGCTTCCTCTCCCCGGCGTTTCCATCTCGCGGCTTTCTTCTTCCGGCGCCATTGGCGCGCGGACAGCCTCGGGCGGCGCGGGGGCGTGGGCGCTCGGCGTACAGCCGGGAAGGACTATCATCAAGGCGTCGGCCGCCGGGTTCAGTGGCGTCTACAGGGAGGCGGAGGCCG
>JBBIMN010000014.1:0-1936 GCA_037444385.1 Acidobacteriota bacterium
ATCTGAGGGGCGAGATGGTACGCCTGATGCACGAGGTCGGCTTGCACGTCGAGGCCCACCACCACGAGGTTGCCACGGCGGGACAGTGTGAGATAGACATGCGGTTCGACCGTCTGGTGCAAACCGCCGACAATCTGATGAAATTCAAGTACGTGGTGAAGAACACGGCGCTGCGCTACGGAAAGACCGCCACGTTCATGCCCAAGCCAATTTTCGGCGACAACGGTTCAGGCATGCACACCCACCAGAGTTTATGGAAGAACGGCCAGCCGCTCTTCCCCGGCAACGGGTACGCTGGGCTTTCCCAGACGGCCCTCTTTTACGCCGGCGGCCTCTTGAAATACGCTCGCGCTCTCGCGGCCTTGATAGCCCCAACGACAAACTCCTACAAGAGGCTCGTCCCTGGTTTCGAGGCGCCGGTAAATCTTGCCTACAGCCGCCGCAACCGTTCCGCTTCCATTCGAATTCCCATGTACACCGAAAATCCGAAGGCGAAGCGGCTTGAGTTCCGTCCGCCGGACCCCTCCTGCAACCCCTATCTTGCTTTGGCGGCCCAACTGATGGCAGGTTTGGATGGGGTGCTCAACCGCATTGATCCGGGAGCGCCCCTGGATAAAGACCTTTACGCTTTGCCCCCCGAAGAGATGAAAAACATCCCAACCATGCCTGGAAGCCTGAGCGAAGCGCTTGATGAACTGGAGAAGAACCATGACTTCCTTTTGAAGGGAGACGTCTTCACCGAGGATTTCATCCATACCTGGATCGAATACAAGCGCCACCGGGAAGTTGAGGAGATGAATCTTCGGCCGCATCCACATGAATTTGCCCTCTACTTCGACATTTAAGGGCTGAGAACGGAGGACGAGCTTCATCCGCCGTTGAAAGGAGAGAGCCATGCGACGTGTCCTAGCGGTGACTCTGGTGGTTATGGCCATGCTGGCGTGCATTCACGTGGTGGTCAACGTCTACTTTCCAGAATCAGCGGCCAAAGGCGCCCTGGCTACGCTCGAGAACGAACTTCTCAAAGGCAGCCCGGGCACGCCAAAGCCGGGCGAGACGCCTCCGGCGGCTCCCGCTCCCGAGCAACAGCCCAAACCTCAGCCACAGGGGTTCTTTAACCGCCTGTTGCCCGTCCAGACGGCCTACGCTTCCGGCCCAATCACCGAAGAGGAGATGTACAGCCGCATTAAGGGCATGCCTGAAGTAGTAGAGGCTTACCAGCGGATGAGTTCCCGCAGGCCCAGGGTCAATGCGCTTCGCGATCCGGGCGCGATCGGCGAAGGCAACGACGGAATGCTGGTCATACGCGGGCCGCTACCGGACAGGCGTGACCAAAGAACGATTGATGACGAAAATGCCGACAGGGCGGTTGTCATAAGGGGCCTCGCGCGGGCCGCCGTTCTGGCTCAGGGGCTTCCGGATACTGAGGCTAACATTACCCAGGTACTTCCTGGAGCAAGAAGCACTTTCGCCGCCCGCCGCCACGACCGTGCCGCCGCCGGATGGTGGATTCAGATGCCAGACGGAAGTTGGCGGCAGAAATAGTGGCGCCGGCTTTCCACCGTAACCGGGGAGCCGAATGGCGGCATTGCGGCCCCCCAAACAATGTTTCATTGGAGAAACGAACCGTAACGCTTGTTGTTTCCGCCGTTTACGGTCGCTGAGTCTCCGAAGTGCCTGTCCGTGCTGGCTTTTACATGTAACTAATTGATTGGCAGGCACTTACCTTGGCTTGACGTAAACCGTTTCGCGCCCTATATTACACGACATGGTGAGGTGAGCTGATGACAAAAAAGATCGCCTATATTCGAAGGAGCCTCCCAGTCTCATCGAAAAGGGTTCCCGCCCCTTCTGGCCAGTACCCTGCCCAGATGTTTTACGACCCGGCCAGATTCGGTCTCCATTTTCAGGGTTCCACCACCGGCCCAAGACCCGG
>JBBIMN010000014.1:1946-3583 GCA_037444385.1 Acidobacteriota bacterium
GCGCCTCCTACTCCCCGGGCAACCAATCCCCACTGACGTGGGGAACCGCAGGGCGGGGGCAACCTCGCCCTGTTTTTTTCTCTCTGGCATGGCGTCATGGGAAGGCAGTAAAGCAGTAAGAAGGCCCATCAGCCGATAAATCCTATCAACTCATCACCCCACATCATTGCCCGGCCCTCTCCGGCCTTTGCAGCCCAAGCTTCGCCATGACCTCCTGAACATCTGTCCAGACCTCCTTTTTTGCCGCCGGGTTGCGAAGCAGGTAGCTTGGGTGAAACGTCGGCATGAGAGGGATTTCTCCGTAGCTCAGCCATTTTCCGCGGATTTTGGTTATCGGAGTCTCTACCCCCAAGAGATAAAGCACCGCGGTTTTGCCCAAGGTGACGATCACCTCGGGACGAACGGCGGCGATCTGCTCCTTCAGATACAAAAGGCACGCGGCCGCCTCGTCTGGAAGAGGGACGCGGTTGTCCGGCGGGCGGCACTTGACGATGTTGGCGATATAGACGCTCTTGCGTTCGAGCCCCATGCCTTTGGTGATAATGTCCGTCAGAAGCTGGCCCGCGCGCCCGACGAACGGCACGCCCTGCGCGTCTTCCTCGGCGCCCGGCCCTTCTCCAATAAACATCAGCCGCGCCGCTGGATCTCCAGTGCCGAAAACAACCTGCTTGCGCCTTTCGCACAAGCGGCATTCGCGGCAATCTTTCGTCTTTTCGTGAAGAGCGGCGAGGCTTGCCTCGGCCCCACGGCGAGCCTTGGAGGGTGAAGACGCCAACGCCGCTTGCGAGGGAGCGCGGCCACTTGGCCCATCCCCGCCCTCTTGTGGCGGAACTTTTTCCAGACCGGCGGCCTTCGCGGGCGCGTGAAGTTCCGACCGGTCAAGAACGTAGTCCAGTCCCTGCTCCTTCAGAAACTCCGCTCGCAGCAGAAGCTGTTCGCGGCGGATGTTATTTGCCACTGCGCGCCTCCATGATCGCGTCCCACAGGGCGCTCGCGCAGGCATCCTTGGTTCCTTCGCGAATGCGCTGCTCCGATCCGTCCGGCGTGAAAAGGGCCAATGCGTTTCGTTCGGAATCGAAGCCGGCGCCCGCCTTTGAAACGTCATTGGCGGCTACCATGTCCAGCTTCTTTTCCTTAAGCTTCTTGAGGGCGTTCTCCTTGAGGTTTGAAGTCTCCGCCGCGAAGCCGCAAACGAATTGCCCAGGCTTTCTAAGCGGAGCCAGCCCCTTGAGAATGTCCGGCGCCGGCGCAAGCTCCGGCTTCCATGCCGAGCCGTCCTTCTTCCTTTTGCCGGGATGAACCTTTTTGGCCACGTAATCGGCCACCGCCGCCGCCATCACAAGAACGTCGCACTTTAAAAACTGGGACCGCACCTCTTTCTCCATCTCCCCGGCGGTCTCGGCCACGAATCTTTGCGCGCCGAACGGGGCCTCAAGCGCCACCGGGCCGGAGATCAACGTGACTTCCGCGCCCCGCCTCGCGGCTTCGGCCGCGATGGCATAGCCCATTTTGCCGGAGGATCGGTTTGAAACGAACCTGACGCCGTCGAGCGGCTCGCGCGTCGGGCCAGCGGTCACGAGGACCTTCAGCCCGGCCATCTCGCCTCTGCTCGCAACCAGCCGCAGCGCCCGCTCCGC
>JBBIMN010000014.1:3593-15371 GCA_037444385.1 Acidobacteriota bacterium
ATCTCGCCGGGCTCGGGAAGCCTTCCCTCGTCAACATCTCCGCACGCAAGGCCGCCGTATCCGGGCTGAAGAAGCGCGTGTCCTCTTGAAGCGAGAATTCGGACATTCTCCTGCACCGCCGGGTGCCGCCACATGGCGCCGTTCATTGTTGGAACCAAGAGGACCTTGGACGTGCAGGCTAGGTAGTGCGTCGAGAGGAAGTCGTCGGCGATACCTCTCGCGAACTTGCCCAAAACGTCAGCGGTCGCCGGGGCGACGACGAGAATATCCTCCCACTTGGCAAGCTCGATGTGAGCGATGGACGGCACGGCAAGCGTCCGCGTACTCGGCAAGAGTGCGATGGACGGCTCTCCCGATCCCTCGAAGAGATCGCTGATCACCGGGTTGCCCGACAAGGCCTGAAAAGTCACCGGAGATACCATACGCGTGGCGTTCTTGGTCATCACCACCCGGACCTCCGCGCCGCGCTCCCTCAGCCTGCGCACCAGGTCGCACGCCTTGTAAATAGAGATGCCGGCGCTTACTCCCAGCGTTACCTTCCAACTTGAAGCAGCTTCTTTAGCGGCCATTGCGCCTCCCTCACTTCCGCCTTTGAAACTACCACGCCTTCAAGCCCAAACGCAAGCCGCCGCGGCTGGGAGGACTTCCCGCCCTGCCAAGTGGCGGCGGGCCATTCGTGATAACGCCGCCTTTTACGACGCCCTCACCGGCTCCGAGCGCGAGAAACTGGAACAGGACATGCACCGCCGCCATCTTGACAAAAGGGCGAATGGGGAATATATTACCAACTGGTTGGTTAAACCGGATGGTTGGAGGATCTGGTGGGCGAACAGGCGAAGAGAGCGAACGCTGGGACGCGGAAGGCGAAGGCGGGAGGGCGGGAGCGCATTATGGAGGCCGCGGCCGGGGTATTTGCCGAAGCCGGGTTCGAAGGCGCCCGCGTGGACGAGATCGCGAGAATCGCCGGCGTCAACAAGGCCATGCTCTATTACCACGTCGGCAACAAGGCGAAGCTATACGAGGCTGTGCTTCTGACCTGGATGGACGCGCTGATCGAGGAGCTTGGCCGGGCCATCGTCCCATCCCTTCCGCCGGAGGCCAAACTTGTCGCCCTGGCTGAAACGTTCGAGGAGATGGCGAGACGGAGCCCCCAATACCCTCAACTGTTGGTGAGAGAATTCACCTCGGGAGGCAGAAACCTTTCGCCCGTGGTCATGGGAAGGCTGGCGTCGCTGATTCGGATGGAAGGGCGCTTTCTCGATGAGGGCCGCCGTGCTGGCGAGTTGCGCGAGGTTAGCCCCCTGACGGTTCATATCTTGCTCGCCGCCGGAACCGTGATGCACCTAATGGCGCTGAAGCTGCGTTTTCGGGCTAAGGAGCATGGAGTCACTGGGATTCCACGGCCTTCAGAGAGGCCGTCACGGCTCATCACCGACCTTTTGCTCAACGGTCTCAAGGTGAAACATGGCAATCAAGCGGCGCAAGCGGGCGGCAAGCGCCAAATTCAAAAGGGGCGCCGCGGCGCGAAGCGAAACTCAATAGCGAGCCGCGGGAATAAGGAGCAGCCACGATGAGCAGGAGAAGCATGGTAGTCTTGGAAATGGCCTCGGTTGCCGCGATCATCGCCCTCTTGGCGTGCCGTGAAGGCGCAAGTGGAGGCCTGGCGGTATCCGGCAACATAGAAGCCACCGATGTCGCTCTCTCCTTCCGCGTCCCGGGCAGGATGACCGAACGCCTCGTTGACGAGGGCGGCTCGGTCAAAGTGGGACAGGTAGTAGCTAGACTCGATAGCTCGGAGCTCAAGCAGCAGGTGGCGTTGAGGGAGGCCGACCTGCAAACCGCTATGGCGGCCCTTCAGGAGCTTGAGAACGGCTATCGCAAGGAGGACATCGCGCGGGCTAAGGCGGCGCTGGACGCCGCCGGCGCCGAAACGAAACGGCTTGCCTCGGACGACGAGCGCCAGACCGCCCTATTGAAGAAGGAAGTCATTTCCCAAAAGGAATACGACGCCTCGCGCACGGCCCTTCTCGCCGCGCAAGCGGCCGAGCGCCAAGCTTCCGAGCAGTACGCGCTCATGAAGAAAGGCCCGAGGCCCGAGCAGATTCAGCAGGCCAAGGGGCGCGCCGAAGCGGCCCAACAGGCGCTGGCGCTGGCGCAAACCCAGCTCGGTTACGCCACGATAACCTCGCCGCTCGACGGCGTCGTGCTTTCAAAGGACGCGGAGCCGGGCGAAGTCCTCGCCGCCGGCTCTCCGGTGGCCACGGTGGCCGACCTGACGAGCATATACATGCGCGCCTACGTGGACGAGACCGACCTCGGGCGCGTCCGTCTTGGCCAGAGGGCCGTGATCACGGCCGACACGTTCCCGGGCAAGAGTTACGAAGGCATTGTTTCGTTCGTCTCCTCCGAGGCGGAGTTCACGCCGAAGAGCGTCCAGACCAAGAAGGAGAGGGTGAAACTCGTCTACCGCATCAAGATAGACATTCCCAACCAGAAGATGGAACTCAAGCCTGGAATGCCAGCGGACGCCGTCATCAGGACTGAGGACTGAGTGCTGAGGATCGAGTGAGAACGGTCGCGTTTGGAGAAGCTGGCGATGACAAGAGTGGATGGGTTCGAGGATCTGATCGCGCGGCAAAAAGCCCGCCGGCTCACTCAAGAAGTTTATCGGTTGACGGGAGAGCCTGGTTTTGCAAGCGACAGGGCGTTGAGGGATCAAATCCGAAGAACTTCCGTCTCCATAATGTCAAATATCGCCGAAGGCTCCGAGCGCGGACGGAGCGGAGAGTTTCACCAATTCCTTTCCACGAGCAAGGCCTCGTGCGCCGAACTCCGCTCGCACCTATATGTCGCTCTGGATGCGGGGTGTCTCCGGAAGGAGTTCTTTTGTAGAACCTTCACGCTGGCCGAGGAAGCTGGACGAACCGCTGGTGGTCCGCGGGTCTCCGTTGACTCAAAAGGTTCAAGCGGACCCAGCTCAAAATAAGGACGGTTGCCACAATGGCTTTTTTTACTCAGCACCCTCCTGCCGCAATTTACACCGAGGACCTGACGAAAGTTTTCGGCATCGCGGCTGCGGTTGACCGGCTTTCTCTCTCCGTGGAGGCGGGTGAAATCTTCGGTCTTGTGGGGCCGGACGGGGCCGGCAAGACGACGGTCATGCGGATGCTGGCCGGCATACTCGTCCCCACGTCTGGCAACGCGCGCGTCAACGACATTGACGTGGTGGCCGGCGGCGAGAGGCTCAAGGACGATATCGGCTACATGAGCCAGCGCTTCGGCCTCTATCCCGATCTGACCGTCATTGAGAACATCGAGTTCTACGCCGACCTCTACGGCGTCATGAAGCACAAACTCAAGGACGAGATGGACCGCCTTCTGGCTTTCAGCAACCTCACGCCGTTCAAGCGGCGCCGGGCAGGCAACCTGTCCGGTGGCATGAAACAGAAGCTGGGCCTGGCCTGCGCCCTGGTACATACGCCAAAGATCCTCTTGCTGGACGAGCCTACCAACGGCGTTGACCCGGTATCGCGGCGGGACTTTTGGCGAATCCTCTACCGGCTTCTCAAGGAGCGCGTGACCATCTTCGTCTCGACCGCGTATCTCGACGAGGCCGAGCGATGTAACAGGGTCGGGCTCATGCACAAGGGCAGACTTATCGCGTGCGACACTCCGGACGGCGTGAAGAAACTCGTCAAGGGGAGCCTGCTGGAAGTGCGCTGCGGCGAATCGCGAAGGGCCGCCGCGGTTCTGCAAGACGCCGATGTCGGCTCCGTGGCGCTCTTCGGCGACCGGGTGCACGTTCTGGCCGCGGACCTTGAACGGGGCCGCGAGGAGCTGGCCGCGGTTCTCGCCAAGGCCGGCATTGCCTGCACGGAGGTCCGGCTGATCGAGCCCTCCCTGGAAGACGTCTTCACCTCGTCACTTCCGGGAGGTGAACGATGACTTCAAACCAGGGCGGCGCTGCCGCCGTCGTTATCAAAGATCTGACCAGGCGATTCGGCGATTTCGTGGCGGCGAACCGGATCAACCTGAAGGTAAACAAGGGCGAAATTTTCGGTTTCCTCGGTCCCAACGGCGCCGGCAAGTCCACAACCATTCGGATGCTCTGCGGCCTTTTGGCTCCCACGTCCGGTACCGGCACCGTAGCGGGATTCGACATAAGGACGCAGGCCGAGGAGATCAAGCGCCACATCGGCTACATGAGCCAGAAGTTTTCACTTTACGAAGACCTGACGGTCGAGGAGAACATTGACTTCTACTCGGGCATCTACCGGATTTCCAAACAGAAAAAGGCGGAGCGGAAAGCATGGGTCCTGAACATGGCCGGGCTGGAAGGGCACCGCAAAACCCGCACCGGAGCGCTTCCAGGCGGGTGGAAGCAGCGCCTCTCGCTGGGATGCGCGCTCCTGCACGAGCCGCCGATTCTCTTTCTGGACGAACCCACCTCGGGAGTGGACCCTCTCAGCCGCCGGAGCTTCTGGGAGATGATCTACGAGATGGCAGGGCGCGGCGTCACGGTCTTCGTCACGACGCACTATATGGAGGAGGCCGAGTATTGCGACCGGCTCGCCCTGATTTACAGGGGAGAGCTCATCGCCCTCGGCCCCCCGGCGGACCTCAAGGAGCGGCATATGACGGAACAGGTCCTTGAGATTTCCTGCGGAAGGCCGCAGGAGGCGCTGGACGCGATTGTTGCCATCCCCGGCGCCGGAGACGTGGCGCTTTTCGGGAAGGGGCTGCACGTCGTGACGGCGGATGCAGCGGGGCTGTCGGCGGCGCTGCGAAAGGCGCTTGGAGACGCGGGCATTGAAGTGTCGGGAATGAACCGAATAGCGCCCTCCATGGATGACGTCTTCGTGTCGCTCATCGAAGCGCGTGACCGCGCCGAAGGCGCGCAGAAGGAGTTCAGCCAATGAACCGGCAATTCCGCGATGGAAATGTCGTGCCTTCGGTGACGGTTGTGCTGGACCAAAAGAAAAGACTCCTTTCAATCAGCCGGGAGGGCCATTTCCTCCCCCTCCGCGGGCGAAGCCCGTCGGAGGCCCCCAATCCCTTTTCAGGTGAAGGGCTGTTTTGGCTGAACGACGTGTCTATAGGCATTTGCGGCCACCGTTCCAGTTCAATGGCGGGATTGGGATGAACCTGCGCCGCTTCAGGGCCGTCGCGCGAAAGGAGTTCATTCACGTCATCAGGGATCCGCGCGCGCTTGGCATAGCCATAGTCCTGCCGCTGGTCCTGCTGACGCTGTTCGGCTACGCCCTCACGCTTGACGTGGACAACGTTCCGATTGTGATCTGGGATCAGAGCCAGACGCCCCAAAGCCGCGACTTGGCCGGCCGCTTCACCGCTTCCCGCTACTTCTCGCTGGTGAGGGGAGTGGATTCCTACGTTCAGATCGTTGATGCGCTTGACAACGGGCGCGCCCTGATGGGGCTTGTAATCCCGGTCGAATTCGGGCGGCGGGTTTCGGCGGGACGGCCAGTGGAGGTCCAGCTCATCGCCGACGGCAGCGACTCGAACACCGCTACAATCGCCATGGGATACGCCGGCGCGATCGTCCAGAAGTATTCGCTCGAAGCAAACGTCTCGACAGCCCGCCGCATTTTAGGCGGGGCCATGGAAGTCCCGCTGGAGCTGCGTTCGAGAGCATGGTTCAACATGGACATGGAGTCCAAGGACAACATCGTCCCGGGCTTGATCGCCGTGATCATGATGCTGATCGCCGCGCTGCTCACCTCTCTTACGATCGCCAAGGAGTGGGAGACAGGCACGATGGAGCAGTTGATCTCGACGCCGGTGCGCCCTGCGGAACTGGTCCTGGGGAAGCTCGCGCCCTACTTCACGATAGGAATGGTGGACATGTTTCTCTCCGTGGCCGCTGGGCGCTGGCTCTTCGGCGTGCCTCTGCGGGGAAGCCTTCTGGCGCTCGTGGCCATGTCGGCGGTCTATCTCGCGGGCGGCCTCTCGATGGGGATGCTTATCAGCGCGGTGGCCAAGAACCAGCTTCTCGCGAGCCAGATGGCCTTCATGACGACGTTCCTGCCGGCCTTCCTGCTCTCCGGGTTCATGTTCGACATCGAAAACATGCCGCGCGCGCTGAGGCTCGTGACCTACGCCGTTCCCGCCCGCTACTTCGTCGCGATGCTCCGGGGGCTTTACCTGAAAGGCGCCGGGCCGAGCGTCTTGTATTCCGAGGGCCTCCTGCTTCTTCTCTTCGGCATGGCCATGACGGCGCTCGCGGTGAGGAAGTTCCGAAAGAAACTGGAGTGAGGCAAGCCATGCTGGAACCTCTTATGGTCATGCTGAAGAAGGAGTTCATCCAGATTCTCAGGGATCCGAGAATGCGGGCGATGCTGATCGCGGTGCCCATATTCCAGGTCATCATCTTCGGCTACGCCGCCACGACCGACGTGCGTGACATAAGAACGGCGGTCTATGACCTGGACAACACGCCGGCGAGCCGCGGGCTCATCTCCCGGTTCAAGGACTCCGGCTACTTCCGGGTCGTGAAGTACATCGCCGAGGAGCGCGAAGCCCAGGACCTTATAGACCGAGGAACGGCAAGGGCCGTCTTCAGGATCAACAGTGGATTCTCGCAAGACCTCGAAGGCGGGCGCACGGCCAGGATGCAAATCATACTGGATGGCACCGACTCCAACACGGCGGGGATCATTTTGATGTACGCCAACAAAATCGCCGGAGCCTTCAACCAGCGCGTCCTTTTGGACAGGATGACGCGCATGGGCGGCGGCGGCTTTCCCGCCACGGCCGTCTCTCTCGCCTCGCGCGCATGGTTCAATCCCAATTTGGAAAGCCGAAACTACTTTATCCCGGGGGTCATAGCGCTGCTCGTCATGGTTATAACCGTTATTCTCTCCAGCATGGCAATAGTCCGCGAGAAAGAGATAGGCACCATCGAGCAGATAATGGTCACGCCTTTGGGGAGGCTGGAGTTCATCCTCGGCAAGACGGTTCCCTTCGTTCTCATCGGTTACCTGGACGTCGTGCTCATAAGCATTATCGCGACCAAGTGGTTCGACATTCCGATCCAGGGAAGCATCCCTGCGCTTTTCGCGGCCACCGGCCTTTACCTCATGAGCACCCTGGGGGTCGGGCTGTTCATTTCGACGATCAGCAACACGCAGCAGCAGGCCATGATGACGGCCTTCTTCTTCATGATGCCCGCCATGCTCCTCTCGGGCTTCATCTACCCGATAGCAAACATGCCGGCCATTATCAGGGGCGCGACCTATTTCGATCCGCTTCGCTACTATCTGATAATCATCAGGGGAGTCTATTTGAAAGGCGTCGGATTCGCGGTTCTGTGGCCGCAGATGGCGGCGCTTGCTTTGCTCGGGACCGCTCTCCTGCTTACGGCTTCGGCCCGGTTCCGCAAGACGCTGGCGTGATATCCGGCGCGGAAGGGAGACCGTCATGAAAAGAACGTTCGTACTTCTCGCTGCAACCGTCGTGGCTACGGCGATTTGTGCCCAGGCCCAATCCCCGGTACTGCCCGGCGGAGCGCTTTCGCTCGAAACTTGCCTGGACATCGCGCTGGCGAACAACCCGTCGCTCAAGGCTTCGAAGTTCGCCTTCGCCGCCTCGAACGAATTGGAGGGCTCCGCCCGCTCGGCCTATTTCCCCAGTTTGAATTTGCAGGGCGGATACAGGCGCTGGGAGAGCCACGCGTTCCTCCCCAATTTCATTTACAACCTTCCGTTCGGCAGGATCTCTCCCGTCATCGGCCCGACGAACCAGTATTCCGTGGACGTGGAAGGCAGCTACACCATCTTCGACGGCGGCTTTCGCAAGGCCCGGCTCGATGCGGCCTCGGCGAGAAAGACCGCCGCCTCGTTTGATGCCGCGAGAAGCCGCGATGAGATTGTTCTTTCCGTCACTACGGCCTTCTACTCGCTCGCCGCGTCGCGGTCCGGCTTGGCGGTTGCGAATGAAAGCGCGGAGCGCGGCGAGGACCATTTGAAGCTGGCCGAGGAGAGAAAGGCCGTCGGGGCAGTGCCGCTGGCCGACGTCCTGCGCGCCCGAGTGAACCTGGCCAACGCAAAGCTGGCGGTTGTCCACGCGCGGAGCCAGACAAGCGTGGCGGAAGGGGCATTGGCCGAGGCCATGGGCTTGTCTCCCGAAACGCCACTCGATATAACGCCCGTCATCGCCGATGTCAATGCGCCTCCAGACATTGACGTTTCCAAGTCGTTCGCCGAGGCCGAGGAGGCCCGCCCGGAAATGAAAGCGGCGCTTGGGCAGGTGGCCGCCGCGAAAGCAATGGTGCGCGCCGCCGAAAGCGCTTACAGTCCGAAGGTCGATCTGGATGGAACCTACGGGCGCATGGATAGCGGCTTTTTTCCCTACGACAAGGACTGGTCCGTTGGCGTTATGGTTCGCCTCCCCCTTTTTACCGGCTTCGAGAGAGGACACGAGATTGAACGCGCCAAGGCCGAGCTCGGTCGGGCGCAGGAGCTTAGAAACCAGCAAAGTCTGAACGTCCGCCAGGAGGTATGGGACGCCTACGCCGGCGCGCAAGAGGCGGCGAACGCGGTGCTGGCCGTAAAGGCGCTTGTAGCCGATGCCGCCGAGAGTTTGCGGATGGCGGAGGAGCGGTACAAAGCCGGCGCGGGGACGATCACCGATTTCCTCGACGCGGAGACAAACCTTTCAAGCGCCCAGTCACGTGAGGTGCAAGCGGTTTTTCAATGCTGCGCCGCTGGCGCGGCGCTCAAGCGGGCCATGGGCCAATTATACAGAGCGCCGGAAGTACGGCGCTCTGTACGCGGGCAGGGGGTTGGGGGGGAGGTCAAGCGGTGACCTCCCCCGGCAGGTAAATACCACTTTGATGCAGGCCCGTCCAAAACAACTTTTCTGGGCGCCGCCATGCGGATCGCATTCCGAAGCGTGGAGTGTGGTCCGGCGCTTCGCGCTGGCGCGCTCCCCATATGGGGGCTCGGCCGCATCTGGGCGGGCGGGGGACCCTCCCGCCCAACGCTCCCGCCTGCGCCGCGTTGCCACGCGGCGCGGCGCCTGCCTGTGCGGTGCATGCAGACAGGCGGCAGGCAGGCGGCTTGGCAAAGCCAACCTCGGCTGGAGTGTTTTGGGGGATGGCCCAAGGCTTCGGCCTCGCTGCCCGCCCTCCCCTTCTTCGAGGCAGCCCTTCGCGTGAAGATAAGTCTCAGGCGGGCGCTTCGCGCCCTGTCACCCCCTGCCCTTGCGCGAGAATCCCTTCGCTTCGGGGGAACCTCCCCGTTTCCCCGAACCCTCTAGCCCGCGCCAGCCCGCCATTCCGCGGGAATGGCCGTCCCGGCGCCGTTGGGCCAGATGCAAACGCGAGCCAGGCCGCACCGCAGGCGTATTTCGGTACGTTAGTGACAAGAAACGCCCTGTTCCTTTCGAGTTCATTTGCAAGAACGCCCTCCCCGAAACCCTCAAGCGAAAATCAACCGGGGCTGGCTTCCGCTTATTCCCCTTGAGTTTCCGCCCTCACCTCTTCTGTCTGGCCAGGATCGCCTCCATCTCGTCCATGACGCTGTTCATCTCCTTCATCGCGGCGTTGAAGGGGGCGCTTGTGGTCATGTCCACGCCCGCGTCCTTGAGCAATTGAACCGGGTACTCCGAGGAGCCCGACGAGAGCATCTTTAGGTACGCGTCGCGTCTGCTCGTGGCAGGCTTTTTCGCCGCGGCCTCCTGGCGTATCGCGTTGGCGATCGAAGTTGAGGCGATGATGCTCGTCGCGTACTCGAAGACGTAGAAGTTCCGGTAGAAGTGAGGGATGTAAGCCCACTCCACGGCGTACCTGTCGTCCACCTTGCAGAAACCATCGTCGTGGCCGTAGTACTTTCTCAAAAGCCCCAGGTAGAGCTTGTTGAGAGAATCGCCCGTCAGCGGCTGGCCCTGTTCCACCATCTCGTGAATCTTCAGCTCGAACTCGGCGAAGAGCGTCTGGCGGAAGAGTGTCTGGCGAAGGCCGTCAAGGTAGGTGCCAAGCAGAGAGAGGCGCGTCGCGTCGTCCTTGGTGTGGTCCAGCATATAGTGGAGCAGAAGGTTCTCGTTGCACGTGGACGCCACTTCGGCAACGAATATGGAGTAATCGGCCGTGATGTAGGGCTGGTGGGTGTTGGAAAGGAAGCTGTGCATCGAGTGGCCGGACTCGTGGGCCAGCGTTGACACGTCCTCGTACTGGCCCATGTAATTCAAAAGCTGGTAAGGATGGAGATCGTAAACGGAGCCGGAGCTGTACGCTCCGGAGCGCTTGCCCTGCGCCGGGAAAAAGTCCACCCAACGCTGCTGGTAGAAGCCGTTCGAAAGGGTGTCCTGGTAGCTCTTGCCCAGCGGGGCGACAGCCGCCAACACAAGCTTCATTGCCTCGTCCG
The DNA here is from genome assembly GCA_037444385.1 of Acidobacteriota bacterium. Lineage (GTDB taxonomy): Bacteria > Acidobacteriota > UBA4820 > UBA4820 > DSQY01 > JAEMPZ01. The sequence continues at coordinate 13,976 of JBBIMN010000014.1, forward strand.
GGCTGTACTCCTTGTCAACGCCCTTCACGATGTTGGCGTAGAGGTCCTCGTACCGAAGCTGGTCAACGCCCATCATGCGCTGCCTGAGCTTGAGGTAGCGGTGGAGCGTGGGCAGGTTGGCGTTCACGCCGGCGATCAACTGAGTGTAAACGGCCGTTGGAATGTTGTCCCTGTCCAGCGCCGCCTGAAGGCAGGAGTCGTATCCGCGCACATCTTTCGCGAAGGTGTGGGCCTTCACGGCGTCGTAAAGCGTCGTGCCCAGCGTGCGCCGGAACTCGCCGTACTTGCCCCAGAACTCCTTGAAGACGAGGTCCCGGTCGGCCCTGTTGTCCAGGGCGCGGTACTTCGTGTAAGCCTGGGCGTCCAGGCGGACCTTGTCCCCGTTGGAGAGGGTGACTTCAGGATATGGCATATCGGCGTTCGTGAAGATGCCGTAAATGGAGCCGGCGGCGCCTCCCATCTTGCTCTGGGCCAGCGCCACGATGCGCTCCTCGGCCGGACTCAACGTGTGGGCCTGCATCCTGAGGATGTTGTCCAGAAACGGCACGAACGGCTTGAGCTTCGGCTCGGCGGCCACGAAGCCGTCAACCTTCTCCTTGCCTACGGAGAGAATCTCCGGCGTGATGTAGGAGCCCGCCGTGCCGAAATCGCCAGCCACCTGCCCGATCGCCTGCACGCGCTGCTGCGCGGCGGAATCGCGCGTGTCCAGGTCGTAGGCGAAGCTGGCGTAGGAGTATATTTTAGACAGCTCCTTGTCCATCTCGGCGTAAGTGTTGAGCGCCGTGTAGAAAATCGAAGCCGAATCGCCGAGCTTCCCCTTGAACGAGGCGATCTCGGGAATGCGCTTGGCGAAGGAGTCCTTTGCCGCCTCCCACGCGGCCGGGTCCTTGTAAAGCTGCGTCAGGTCCCACTTGTACTTGTCCTCCGCCTTGGCGCGGTCCTGCGCCAAGGCCGCTCCTCCGCCGGCCATGATGCCGAGAAATGCCACTGCAGCTACCTGAGCCATCAAGCGTCGCATCGCTATCTCCTTACGTTTGCTTTCTGATCCAATCCGGGCAGGCGGCACATCCGCCGCTTGTAGTATATGATACGAAGCCGGGAGAGAAAAGATTTCTCCTCCGCGAACAGGCCGTTGGCGCGAGCGGCATGAAGATGAGCAGCGAACTTCTCGACAGATTGTACGAGGAATTGAAGAACGGAGGGCGTCCATTGCCGGTGGCGGAGTGCGCCGCGCGCTATCTTCATACAAGCAACGAGGCGGTGGCGGCGCAAGTGCTGGGGAGGCTGCTTGCGAACGACCCGCGCTTTCGCCTTTCGCGAGACAGCGTGGAAGCGGTGGCCAAAACCGCGCCCTTCGCCGGACGCCTTTTGGAGGCCATCGAATTTGCAGTCCTCG
>JBBIMN010000014.1:15381-17146 GCA_037444385.1 Acidobacteriota bacterium
ATTTCGAGACCAACGGCCTCGGGCCGGTTGACCGCGCAATCGAAGTTGGCGTGGTCGTCGTCTCTCGGGGAGGCGAGCTTCGCTCTTTTGAAACGTTGATTGACCCGGATACGCCAATCGCGCCGTTTGTCCAGGAACTGACAGGCATCGGGCCGGAGGATCTGCGCGGGAAGCCCCGCTTTGCGGAAGTTTGGCCGGAACTGGATGAGCTTCTCGGCGGGCGCGTGCTTGTGGCGCATAACCTGCCGTTCGACCGGCGCGTCCTGCGCAACGAGGTGGCGAGATTGGGAGGAGACCCGCACGTGGGCGCTTCCGGGCTTTGCACTCTCCGGCTTTCGCGGCGCCTTCACCCTTCCGAGGAGAGCCACTGCCTCGATGCGGCGGCACTTCGCCACGGCCTCGAATTTACGGCCCGCCACAGGGCGCTCGGCGACGCCAGGGTGACGAGCCGCCTGCTCTGGCGCCTTTTGGACGAGGCCGCTGACAGATTCAATGTCGCCACCTGGGACGACTTGCAGAAACTTCTCGCCCCGGCGAAGAGGAAGTCACGACCAAGACACCTAAACACAAAGAACTAACAGGGAGGTCAGAGAGGACGGGGAGGAAATAAGGCTGTAGGCTGAAAGCTGTAGGCTATTACGGGGAGCATCATATAGTTGACAAGCATGACTGGATGCATTCATGAAGCGTAGCGTACATGGGCATCTCGGAAATAGGCTTTGACGGTTTGAGGGTCTTGCTGGCGGCTACGAAGAAAAGAACGTGTTTTGCGGACCATTTCCTTCTGGGTGCTCGCCCGCTCTTTTTGCGCGAAGTGTTTTTTCACGTCTTGGTTGAGCAATTCATCCGGATTGAGTTCGGGGCTGTAGCCCGGAAGGCGAAAGAGCTTGATACGGGTTTCATTTTGCAGGATCCACCGTTGAACCTTCCTGGCCTTATGAACCGGATGGCCATCCACGATGAGATATACCTTTCTATCAACCGTTTTGAGAAGCCTTTCCAGGAATTTCAGAAAAAGGCCGCCATTGAACCGGCACGTATAAACCATGAATCTGAGCGTTCCAAGATTGGTCACAGTGGAGATCATGCTACACCCAAAGCGATTCCCGGTGGCCCGAATGACCGGAGTGCGCCCCCTCTTTCCGTAGCTCCTTCCGGCGGCATCATCCGATCTAAGCCCCGATTCATCCTGCCAATGAATCTCCGCCCCTTCAGCCTTGGCTTCGCGCCGGATGGCAGGGTAGGTCTCGTTCATCCATTGGCTCACGGCCTCCGGATTCTGCTCATAAGCCCTGCGGACGGGCTTCTGGGGAGTGAATCCCCATTTTTTAAGATAGCGCCCTACGTTAGTCCGGTGCATCTTCACTCCGAACCTCTGCGCAATCAAGCCGCCCACGGCATCCCTCGTCCAAAGAAAGCCCGGAAGACGCATCTGTTCGGGATGGTGATGAACAACGGCTTTGGCAATCTGTGCCTGTTGCCAGGGGAGAAGCTTCCCGCCTTTCGGCCGCCCTTTCTTCTTGGCTTGAAGAGACTTTTCTCCACCCTTCTCATAAGCCTCCAGCCAGTTATAGACGGCTTGGCGCGAGACGCCAAAAAGCTCTGCCACCCGGCCCGCCGACTCTCCTTCGCCCACCGCCTTCACGGCTTTCTTCCGGATGTCCTCTTGCGCTTCCGGCGAAAGGCTTCTTACGTCTCTCGTAGTCATGTGGATAATATAGTGCTTCTGAAGGAAAAAGTCAAGTACTTATCGCACTGGTTAGTA
>JBBIMN010000015.1:0-2872 GCA_037444385.1 Acidobacteriota bacterium
CTTTTCTCTGCGAAACACCTCTCTGATCAAGCGTTTAAGCCGGTTGCGTTCCACCGCTCAACCCGTCTTCTTGGGAATTGTACACCCCAAACGCCTTACTCCGGGAACAGCCGCGCGGGCATAGAAAACCAATCGCGCGGTGTGGACCGGCGCACAGGCTCTGTATATTGCCTGGTATTCGGACCGGGAGCGAATGCGGTCCCTCGACGAGAAAGGCCCCGTCTCTGAACCGCTTACTGGGGCGTGAGCCGCCATCGGCCCTTGGCGCGCCGCCGGGCCAACACCTCGCGGCCCGTTTTTGTCGCCATTCGGGCTCTGAACCCGTGGGTTTTGGCTCTGTGACGGCGGTTTGGCTGAAATGTCCTCTTCATCGGCTATCTCTTCTTTCTAAAATTTTAGCGCGGCGTTGGAGCCTGTTTGGCAGCCACTTGCAGCCGCACAAGCGCTTGTTCGAGGGCGGCCTGGGCCGCTTTGAAATCGGCTTCCGGGCTTTTCAGCATAGCTTCGGCGCGGGCCTTTGCCTCTTCTGCCGATGCCACGTCTATATCATCAGGCCGTTCCGCCAAATCGGCAAGAACGGTCACCTTGTCCGGCAACACCTCCACGAAGCCCCAGGATACCGCCAGGAACTTCGTCTGGTTCCCCTCCTGGCGGTATTTTATCTCGCCAATCTTGAGGGAAGTCAAGAGCGGCGTATGGCCAGGCAGAACGCCCAGGTAGCCTTCGCTTCCAGGCAGGAGAATCTCATCAACCTCCTCGTGAACGACGCTACGCTCCGGTGTCACCACCTGAAGCAACAGTTTGTTGGGCAGATCGAATGAGCCCATCTGTCTCCTCGCTACGCCTGCTTAGCCAGCCGCTCGGCCTTTTCCTGCGCTTCCTCGATGGTTCCAACCATGTAGAAAGCCTGCTCCGGGAGTTCGTCGTGCTTTCCTTCGACTACTTCCTTAAAGCCGCGGATCGTGTCCGCCACCTTCACGTATGTGCCCTTCACGCCGCTGAACTGCTCCGCCACGTGGAAAGGCTGCGAGAGGAAGCGCTGGATTTTGCGGGCCCTGGCAACGATGATCTTGTCCTCATCGGATAACTCCTCCATGCCCAGGATCGCGATGATGTCTTGCAGATCCTTGTATTTCTGGAGCACCGCCTGCACGCGGCGGGCGACGGAATAGTGCTCCTCTCCGACGATGCGCGGATCAAGGATTCGCGACGTGGACGCCAGCGGGTCAACCGCTGGGTAAATGCCGATTTCGGTCAGCGCCCTTGAAAGCACGCTGGTTGCGTCGAGATGGGCAAACGCCGTAGCCGGCGCCGGGTCCGTCAGGTCGTCGGCCGGAACGTAGATGGCCTGGACCGACGTGATGGATCCCTTTTTGGTTGAAGTTATGCGCTCCTGCAATTCGCCCATTTCCGAAGCCAAGTTCGGCTGGTAGCCGACGGCCGAAGGCATACGGCCCAGAAGCGCCGACACCTCGGAACCCGCCTGTGTGAAGCGGAAGATGTTGTCTATGAAAAGAAGAACGTCCTGCCCCTCGATGTCCCTGAAATACTCGGCAGCGGTGAGCCCGGTCAGCCCGACCCGCAGACGCGCTCCGGGGGGCTCGGTCATTTGGCCGTAAATAAGGGCGGCCTTGGACTTGGCCCAGTCGCCGGGCTTGATGACGCCCGATTCGGTCATTTCGAGCCAGAGGTCGTTGCCCTCGCGCGTGCGCTCGCCGACGCCCGAAAAAACGGAGACGCCTCCGTGGTGCATGGCGACGTTGTTGATGAGCTCCATGATCAGGACCGTCTTGCCGACGCCCGCGCCACCGAAAAGGCCGGTTTTTCCGCCTTTAAGGTAGGGTTCCAAAAGGTCAACCACCTTGATACCAGTTTCAAACATCTCCGCGGAGGTGGCCTGTTCCTCGAAACTTGGCGCGGGGCGGTGAATCGGGAAGTGTTCCTTGGTTTCCACTGGCCCTAATTCGTCCACGGGCTTTCCGAGCACGTTGAGAATGCGGCCAAGAGTCTCCTTGCCAACTGGAATCGTTATCGGCTCGCCGGTATCAACCGCTTTCATTCCGCGAACCATGCCATCGGTCGGCTCAAGAGCGACACACCGGACCCTGCCTTCTCCCAGGTGCTGTGCAATCTCCGCGGTCACGTCTATCGGAACAGCGCCATCCTCGCCGGCGCTTGCTATCTTTACGGCGTTATAGATGGTCGGAATGTGATCCAACGGAAACTGCAAATCCACCACGGCCCCGATGATCTGTACAACCTTACCTTCCACGGCCATATTGCATTCTCCTTAACCCAGGGCCTGAGCCCCGCTGACGATTTCAATCAACTCCTTGGTGATGGCCGCCTGTCTCACGCGGTTGGCGTAAAGGGTTAGGCGGTCAATCATCTCTTTGGCGTTCTTCGTAGCACCTTCCATTGCCGCCATTCGCGCCCCGTGTTCGGCGGCCTGAGACTCGAGAAGCGCCCGGTAAACCTGGTAGGTCACGTGCTTTGGAAGCAGCGTGTCGAAAAGTTCCTGGTCAGTGGGCTCGTAAATGTAATCCATAAATGCCCGGGGCTCGTCGAAAGCGAGCTTGGAAATCGGCAGGAGTTTTTCAAGAACAACCCGCTGGGAAATGGCGCTCTTGAACTCATTGTAGATCAGGTAAACCGCGTCAAGCTCGCCCTTCTCGTAAACTTCGGCCAGGTGGGCCGCGATTTCCACCGCCTGCTCGTACTTCACCTTCTGAAAGATGCCCACCCACTGGCGGTCCACCGTTGTGCTTCTCTTGCGGAAAAAGTCACGCCCCTTGCGCCCGATGAGGTCAAGAGCCAGGCCCTCTGCCTCGGTTTCCTTATCTTTGATCGTATGGCTCGCAAAGCGGATGAT
>JBBIMN010000015.1:2882-6582 GCA_037444385.1 Acidobacteriota bacterium
ACCTGTACCTGAACGGGCCCGCTGCTGAATGTTGTGTTGCGAGCGACCAGTCCTTTGCCGCCGGGAGACGGAGTGCTGGGGGCGGGGACGACCAATCCGGCGGTGAGTGCAAGGTGCCGGGTATGTCCGTCGCACCGGACCGAGATGGAGCGGCCGCCGTCGGCTGTGATCACCACCAGGTGAACCCGCTTTTCCTGGCGCTCGGCCAGGAGGGGATGCTTGTTTCTGTCAACGCGCGTGGCTAGAGAGTTCAGCACTTCAAGCATTTTCTGGGCGTACGGGCGCGCCTTCAAGATGGATTCCTGGGCGCGGCGCAGCTTGGCCGCGGAGACCATTTTCATGGCCTTCGTGATCTGCTGCGTGCTTTGGACGGAGCGGATTCTCCGTCTGATGTCTCTCAAATTGGGCATTTAGCGCGCCTCCAGCCCCGCTACGAATTGAAGTTTGCACTCTTTCAGCAGGCGGTCCAGCTCTTTCTTGGCTTCCTCGCTGAGAACTTTGGCTGAGCGGATCATCTCGGCGTACTTCTGGCCGTTGACGTCGAGGTACTCCTGCAGCGCCTTTTCAAAAACGCGGCAGTCCTTGACTTCGATGTCATCCAGAACACCTTGCGTCGCGGCGTATATGATCGCGATCTGGCGCGTTACGTCCTGTGGCTCGTACTGGTTCTGTTTTAGAATTTCGACCATGCGGACGCCGCGGTTGAGTTGGGCGAGCGTAGCCTTGTCAAGGTCTGAGCCAAATTGGGCGAAGGCGGCCATCTCGCGGTACTGCGCCAAATCGAGGCGCAGCGTGCCAGCCACGCTCTTCATCGCCTTTATCTGCGCGTTGCCGCCTACGCGGCTTACCGAAATGCCAACGTTGACAGCGGGGCGGATGCCCTGGTAAAAGAGGTCCGACTCCAAAAAAATCTGGCCATCGGTGATGGAGATGACGTTAGTGGGAATATAGGCCGAGACGTCTCCGGCCTGTGTCTCGATTACCGGCAGCGCCGTCAGGGACCCCCCGCCGTTCTTCTGGTTGAGCTTGGCGGCGCGCTCCAAAAGGCGAGAGTGCAGGTAGAAGACGTCGCCGGGGTACGCTTCACGCCCGGGGGGGCGGCGCAACAAGAGCGATATCTCGCGGTACGCCGCGGCGTGTTTCGAGAGGTCGTCGTAAACCACCAGCACGTCCTTGCCCTTGAACATGAAGTATTCGCCCATCGCGCAGCCGGCGTACGGAGCAAGGTACTGAATCGAGGCCGGCTCCGACGAGGAGGCCGCCACCACGATGGTGTTGCCCATTGCGTCATAGTCCGACAAGGTCTTAACGACCTGGGCTATGGTTGAACGCTTCTGCCCGATTGCGACGTAAATGCAGATGACGCCTTTGTCCCGCTGGTTGATTATGGCGTCAATAGCTATAGCCGTCTTGCCGGTCTGGCGGTCGCCGATGATCAACTCGCGCTGGCCTCGGCCAATAGGTATCATCGCGTCAATGGCTTTTATGCCCGTCTGGAGCGGAATCTTGACCGGCTCTCTGGCGACGATGCCGGGCGCTATAATTTCAACCGGGCGCCTCTCTGACGTAACCACGGCACCCTTGCCGTCGAGCGGCTGCCCCAGCGGGTCCACAACGCGGCCTATGAGCGCCTCTCCGGCGGGGACAGACATGATCTTCCTGGTCCGCCTGACCTCGTCGCCCTCCTTGACATGCGAAGTCTCGCCCATCAGCACGGCGCCAACGCTGTCCTCTTCGAGGTTCAACGCCATGCCGTAAAGGCTGCCGGGGAATTCGAGCATCTCTCCGGCCATTACGTTGTCAAGGCCGTAGAGGCGTGCGATGCCATCACCAACCGATATGACGTAACCCACCTCCGCGACATCCAGCCGCGTCTCGAAACCTTCGAGCTGGGACTTGAGAATTCTTGAGATCTCGTCAGACTTAATCATTCCTAACCCACCTCTTCTCGAGAGCCGCTCTGAGCGCCCTCAGCGAACCGGCCACGGAACCGTCATACACCGTCGAACCAACTTTAAGCGCGATTCCACCGATGAGCGCCGGGGTCGCGTCCGCCTCAACCTCAACCGAACTCTTGATAAGCTCCTGGAGCCTTCGCGCCAAAAGCCCTTTCTCCGTTTCACCGAGCGGCCGGGCCGTCGTCACGCGCACCCTCAACACGCCCAGCCGGGCATCGCAAAGGGCCCTAACGGCCGATGTTATTTCATCCCACTGCCTGAGCCTTCGGTGGACAACCACCATCTGGATGAAACGCGCCGCCTGCGGCCTAAAACGGGCTTGCGCGCAAAGGCCTTCAACCACCCTCTCTTTGGTTGCGGCCGGAATCACCGGGTTCTCGAGCGCCGGCCGGAGTTCGGGCGCATCCTTGAGCCACTGGGAAAAAAGTTGCAAATCTCCCAGAATTCCCTGAAGCTCTCCGGGCGCCGCGACATCAATCAACGCTTGCGCGTATCTCCGCCCGATCCCGCTCATTTCAAAGCCCTCTTCATCCCGGCAAAGAATTCCTCTTTGAGCCTTTCTTCATCGGAGGGGGTGATGTTTCTTTGTAAAATCTCCCGTGCCGTTTGCTCCGCCAGATTTGCCGCGTAGGCCTTTAGAGAACGGCGCGCCTCTTCCATCTGGCGGACCGACTCCTCCTCGGTTTCCCGGCGGATGCGCTCCCGCATCTGGTCGGATTCCAGCTTGATCCTGGCCTTTTCCTGCAAAGCGGTCTGTTGCGCCTCAAGCTCGATGGCTGCGACCTCCTCGGAGAGCGTGGCCATTTTTGCTTCGACTTCCTTTAGTCTTGCGAGGGCCTCTTCCTTCTCCCGAAGCGCTCTCGTCAGTTGCTCCTGTATGGCCGCCGAGCGGTCCTTGAAGAATTTCGGCCCCGGTTTTCGCAGGATATAAATAAAAAGCCCGACGACCAAAAGCAGATTGATCATCTGCCACGCTATGACCGGAACGCCCCAGATTGGGGCAAGCCAGCCGTTGCCATGCGGCGCCTCATGGCCTTCGCCTTCGGCGGCAAGGGCCGCGAAGGAGAAAAGGGCCAGCAGGAATGAAGTTCCTACGTACCGCCTCAAGCCTGCACCTGCCTTCCCAAAATCTTTCGGGCCATCTCAAGCGCCAGAGAGGTCGTCCCGGCTGCCAGCTCCGTCCTCGCGGCAGCGACGTCGGAAGCCAACTCGGCCTCCAGCACACGAGCCTTCGCGGTGGCTTCCGCGCGGACCTCTTCCAGAACGGATGTGCGGTATCCGTAGGCTTCCCGCCGTGCCGCCTCTTTGACATGGCTGCCTTTTCGCCTTGCTTCGAGGATGGACTCCTCGTACTTCGAAAAGCGCTGGTTCAATTCGTCTTTGGACCGCACGGCCAGGTTCTCCGCGTCCTTCACCGCCTGTCGCCGCTGTCCAAGAACCCTGCTTACCGGGCGAAAGAGGACGCGGTTTAAAAGCAGCCCGTACAACAGCACGAGCGCCATCAGAATCGGAATGTGCCACCAATTATCGGTTATCTGCTTGATGAGGTCCACGGCGAATCTTTCCCCCCATACTATGGCTCAAGGCCCTACAAAGACCGAAGCATACCAGAACAAGCCCCTTCTGGTCAAGGCTTTGTCCCCCAACCGAAGAAAAACGCGATCGCCGCTTGCCTTGAACAAGAAGCGTGGTGGGCGGTACTGGATTTGAACCAGTGGCATCCTGCGTGTAAGGCAGGCGCT
>JBBIMN010000015.1:6624-17035 GCA_037444385.1 Acidobacteriota bacterium
GCGAGACGATTTCAAGGACATCCCCCTCCTTCAGGGCGGCTGTCTCATAACTTTCCCTCCTGATGATCTCGCCGTTGAGTTCGACGGCGACTCCGGCCTTCGGCAACTTAAGCCCATCAAGAAACGCCGCGAGGGTGTCCGCCGAAGACAGCTTCTCTTCGCCGTTGACTTTCAGCTTGATCATTGCCGCCGCGTCACCAGGTACTTGAGCTGGCGCCCGCCGCGAGGGTGGGAGACGTCAACTATGACCACGGCACTTTCGGAAATGGCCGGTATGGTGAATGTGGCCAAACATATCCCTCCGGCGTTGGTGGTTCCTTTGAACAGTTGCTTTATCAAGCCGTCGGACGTGGCCAGCGTAACCACGATCTGAGCCCCCATTATAAGCGACTGCGAGATCTCCGTCGCCGCTTTAATTTGGACCCGCCCGCTTGAGCCCGCCATCATCTCGCTCTGGTCCAGCACCGAGACGATCAGCTTCTCTCCCTCGCTCTCGCTGGTCAGATAGTCCAGAATGACCTCGTCCAAACTCTTGCCCGTGACGATCCCCTCGCCGAAGGCCGTGGCCTCTTCTTTGGCGTACTTGCCTAGCTTGACGTCAACAACCACCCGCCTGTGCTGCTGTTCTAGCATGGCGGCTATCTTGCTTTCGTCGTAGCCAGACTGAAGAAGCTCGCTGTAGGACATCTTCTGCGAAGCCAGAATCTCGCCGCCAGCGTAAATGAGCGTCTCGATGACGGGATTGGCCTTGCCGCGGTCCTCCGTCTGCACGTGGTAGATTCTGCCCTTGTAGGTGACGTCCTGGTTGCATCCGGTGATCATAGGCGGATGTTATCCTCCCTCACGCGTGAAGCATACGAAAAACCGGGGCTCTAAGCAAGCCCGCCCGTGCCGGGGAGCCGGCTTTGCCGCATGTCACTACTGTATGGGCGCGAGCTTCGCGGTGAAATGGCGCAGGAACGGAGGCTCGTACGTGAGCCTGTAGCCCTTCTCCTCGCTCGCCTTCTTTGCCGCCTGGCCCACCACGTTCGCCACGTAGTCAAGGTGGCTTTCGGTGTAGACCCGCCTTGGAACGGCCAGCCGCACCAACTCCATCGCCGCCGCCTCAAAGGCGCCGTTTTCGCCCTTCTTGCCAAACATTAAGGAGCCTATCTCAACTCCGCGCACGCCACCCTCTCGGTAGAGCGCGACGGCCAAGGCCTGAGCCGGGAAACGTTCCGCTGGAATATGAGGATAGACCGGCCTCGCGTCGAGGTATACGGCGTGGCCGCCAACCGGCTCAAGTATGGAAACGCCGCGCGCCTTGATCGCCTCCCCAAAAGCCGCCACCTGGCCGATTCGCGCCGCGAGGTAAGACTCCTCCTGAACTTCATCGAACCCTTGCGCCAAGGCTTCAAGGTCGCGACCGGCCAGCCCGCCGTAAGTCAAAAAACCTTCGCGAAGAATGAGCGCGTTCTGGAGACGTCTGGCCAGAGCGCCGTCCCTTAAGGCGATAAAGCCGCCTATGTTGCCAAGCCCGTCCTTCTTGGCGCTCATCGTCGCGCCATCGGCGCATGAGAACATCTCCCTGACGATCTCTCTCACGCTCTTGCCCTTGTATTCGGGTTCACGTTGCTTTATGAACCATGCGTTCTCTGCAAACCGGCACGCATCGAGGAAGAAAGGAACGCCGTGTTTGTGGCATATATCTGAGGCGCCTTTGAGGTTGGCGAGCGACACCGGCTGGCCTCCGCCCGTATTGTTCGTCACCGTGCACATCACCAGCGGCACTTTGTTCCGGCCCAGCCTCTTCAAGGTGTCTTCGAGCCGGACAAGGTCCAGGTTGCCCTTGAAGGGCAGCATCCGATGAGGATCCCGGCCTTCTGGAACAACCAGGTCCAGCGCCTCCCCCCCGTAGAACTCTATGTTGGCTCGCGTTGTGTCAAAGTGATTGTTGTTGGGAATGGTAAGCCCCGGTTTTGCTATCTCTCCGAAGAGTATGTTCTCGCCAGCCCGGCCCTGGTGGCATGGCAGCACGTGCTCCATCCCCGTGAAGCCTTTAACGGCGCCGTAAAAACGGAACCAGGAGCGCGCCTGGGCGTAAGATTCGTCGCCACGCATGAGGGCGCTCCACTGCCGGTCGCTCATCGCGCCGGTTCCCGAGTCGGTAAGAAGGTCAACAAATACGGCCTCGGCCGGTATCAAAAAGAGGTTATAGCCGGCTTGAGCGAGGCACTTCTCTCTTTCGGCTTTTTCGGGAAGGCGGATCGTCTCCACCATTTTGATTCTGTACGGTTCCGGCTGCCACATCTACTCCCCCTGCCCAAATCCGCTTCAAATACTGCCCCGTGAACGAACCTTTTGTTTCGGCGACTTCCTCCGGTGTACCTGCCGCGATGACCAGCCCGCCACCGTCTCCGCCCTCCGGGCCGAGGTCGGTGACCACGTCCGCACACTTTATCACATCCAGGTTGTGCTCGATCACCACCACCGTGTTCCCCTGGTCCACCAGCCGGTGAAGCACCACCAAAAGGTGGCGGATGTCCTCGAAATGAAGCCCCGTGGTCGGTTCGTCCAGCACGTAAAGCGTTCTGCCGGTGGCCCTGCGGCTAAGCTCCTTCGCGAGCTTGATCCTCTGAGCCTCGCCGCCCGAAAGCGTTGTGGCACGCTGGCCCAGGTGCAGGTAGCCAAGCCCAACGTCTTTCAGCGTCTGGAGCTTTCTCGCCACAATAGGCACTGCTGCGAAGAACTCCAGCGCCTCGTTTGCCGTCATGTCGAGCACTTCGGCCACGCTTTTTCCCTTGTACCGCACTTCGAGCGTTTCCCGGTTGTATCGCTTGCCCTTGCAGGTATCACAGGTCACGTAGACGTCGGGCAGGAAGTGCATCTCGATGCGCAGCACGCCGTCCCCCTGGCACGCTTCGCACCTGCCTCCCTTGACGTTGAACGAGAACCGCCCCGGCTTGTAGCCCCTGGCGCGCGCCTCTGGAACCTGGGCGAAGAGATCCCTGATGGGGCCGAAGAGGCCGGTATATGTGGCGGGATTGCTGCGCGGAGTGCGCCCAATCGGAGACTGGTCTATTTCGATGACCTTGTCCAGCCCCTGCCATCCTTCAATCTTGTCGTGTTGCCCCGGCTTTTCTATCCCGTGGTAGATTTTTCTGACAAGCCCCTTGTAAAGCACGTCGTGGACCAGCGTTGACTTGCCGGACCCGGAGACGCCCGTCACGACATTGAAAACGCCGAGAGGCAAGGCAACGTCAATGTTTTTGAGGTTGTGCTCCTTCGCGCCCCGCACCCAAAGGATATCCGAAGGCTTTCGCCTCTCTCTTGGCACGGGTATTGACCTTTTGCCGGAGAGGTACGCGCCGGTGACCGAACGTGGCGCTTCGCAAAGGTCCGCCACGCTGCCCTTCGCGACCACTTCGCCGCCTTGCACCCCCGCTCCGGGCCCCAGGTCCACGATATAGTCGGCGCTCCGGATTGTCTCCTCGTCGTGTTCTACAACTACGACGGTATTTCCCAAATCCCGCATGGAGGCCAGCGTGTCAAGAAGCCGCCTGTTGTCACGCTGGTGGAGGCCTATTGAGGGCTCGTCCAGAACGTAAAGCACGCCCGTGAGCTGGCTCCCGACCTGGGTCGCCAGCCTAATCCGCTGCCCCTCGCCTCCCGAAAGCGTACTGGCGGAGCGTGACAGCGTCAGGTATCCCAAACCGACGTTTTGCAAAAAGGAGAGCCTCGTTTCGATTTCCCGAAGGACCATCCGCGCTATCTCGTGCTCCTGTGGGGAGAGTTCGAACCGGGCGGCGGCTTGAAGCACCTTGGCAACGGACATTTCGGTGAACTCGGCGATTGAAAAGCCGCCCACCTTTACGGACAAGGCCTCCCGCTTAAGCCGTTGCCCTTTGCAAACGGGGCAGGGCGAGTTGGACATGTAGGCTTCCATCTCCTCGCGCACCGCCTGCGACGCCGTCTCCTTGTAACGCCTTAAAAGATTCGGTATGACACCTTCGAAGGCGTGCTGAAACTGGTATCGGTTGTTTTCGCGGTGAATGTCGTAAGAGAGCTTTTTTCCGTTAGTGCCGTACAGGACGGCCTGGCGCGCCTCCGGTGAAAGCTTGTAAAACGGGGTCTTCAAGGAAAAACCCATGTTCCCCGCCAGCCCCTCCAAAAGGTCCCTGTACCAGCCTCCGCCCTCGGCCGGCCATGGTGCCAGCGCCCCGTCCGCTATGGCGAGGCTTGGATTCGGAACGATCTTGGCCGCATCGAGCTCCATCTTGGCCCCAAGGCCGGAGCACTCCGGGCAGGCGCCGTGGGGAGAATTGAAGGAGAAGAGCCTTGGTTCCATCTCTTGAAGCGCGAAGCCGCAGTTAGAACACGCAAGCCTCTCCGAAAAGAGCCTGTCGCCCGCGTCGGAAAGGCGGTGGATGATTAAGAGCCCGTCGCCTTTTTTGAGGGCTAGCTCCGCCGATTCCGTCAGCCTGCCCTCTATTCCCGGGCGGATCACCAGCCGGTCTACTACGACCTCAATGTTGTGGCTTTTATGGCGGGCCAATTCGGGCACTTCGGAAAACTCCATGGCCTTTCCGTCAACCCTCACCCTCACGAAACCGTCCCGCTGTGCCTCCTCAAGGAGTTTGTGGTACTCGCCCTTTCTCCCGCGAACAATAGGTGCCAGGACAAGGATCCGTTCCCCTTCGGGAAGAAGCATCACCTGGTCCACCATCTGCTGAACCGTCTGGCTCTCGATGGCGCGGCCGCACTCGGGGCAAAATGGGTGGCCCACGCGGGCGTATAGCACGCGCAGATAGTCGTAAATTTCCGTGACGGTTCCGACGGTCGAGCGCGGGTTGTGGGAGCTGGACTTCTGCTCTATGGAGATGGCCGGAGAGAGCCCCTCTATGGCGTCCACGTCTGGCTTTTCCATCAGGTCGAGAAACTGGCGCGCGTAGGCCGAGAGCGATTCGACGTAGCGCCGCTGCCCCTCGGCGTAGAGCGTATCGAAGGCCAGGCTCGACTTGCCCGAACCCGACAAGCCGGTGATCACAACCAGTTTGTTCTTGGGAATCTCAAGGTTGAGGTCCTTGAGGTTGTGCTCCCGCGCGCCCCGTATACGAATCTCTTCCACGCCGCCTCCGAAACTTTAATTTTAACAAAGAGTTACCGCCTTGAAAAGAGCCCGTGGGCGCTAAAAAATAAAGGGGCCTCGCGGCCCCTCTGGTCTTGGCCTTCCTAAACTTTTTAGAGCTTGGCCACGGTGACCGCCCCGTTGACCGTCTCGATTTTGATCCTGGCCCCACCGCCGTTGACATCGCCCTCCTTACTGTGCGCCGAGCCCTCAACGCCGGCAAATTCCGACGCGATGCTCCCGTTGACGTTCTCCATATCCAGATGAAATGCGGCCGACGGGGGAAACTTAATGGTGGCGGACCCGTTGACCGTCTCAGCCGAGCCGGCAGAGGGCTTGGCGGCCCGGATCGCCCCCTCTACGGAGCCGTTCGTTGTCTCAACGGAGCGGAGGTTGTCAACATCAAAGAGGATCTTGCCGTTGACGGTCGTGGCCGAAAGAATGGCCGCACCCTGGACCCTAACGGCTCCGTTTACCGTCTCGGCGGTCACGTCGGAACCTGGCGCCTCCACCTCGACAGAACCATTCACCGATTGCAGGCCCATCTTGGCGCCCCTCGGGGCCAACACCGTGAAAGCCACGCCCCTGCTCGTTCCTCCCCCCAGCCAACCGAAGGACCAGAAGGACTCTTTTGGGTACTCCGTTGTTATCTTGACCGACTTATCGCTGGCTTCAAAGACCACCTGAAGCTTGGCCAACTCCTCTTTGGCCTGAGATTCGCTGGCCGCCTTGACAGTCTTTACAGCCGTCACCTGAAGTTCGTTTTTGTCCCAGACCTGGACGGTGATGGCTCCGTTCACGTTCTCGATCGAGAAGGCGCCGCCCTGGGGCAAGGGAAAACTCTTCTGGATAGTCTCTGTGATCTGCGCTGCCTCAAGAGGCCTGTCAAAGGCCGCCAGCGCCAAAATCATCCCGGCAAGAGCGGCAATCCACGTTAGGCGTTTCATGGCCCACCTCCTTTCCTTACCTTTCCGTTGTACGCGCCTTTGGCACCAAAGGTTTCGCGGCCGGCAAAGCCAAAGACTCGACAACATATCGGCTACTTCTGTACACTCGCTAATGGAGGTTGCGATGCCACGGCTTCTGGTGATCGGAGGAATGGCCGCCGGAATGAGTGCGGCGAGCAAAGTGAAACGGATGCGGCCTGAGTGGGAAGCCACCGTTTTGGAGGCCGGGCCCGATCTCTCATATGGCGCCTGCGGCCTGCCATATTATCTGGGCGGTGAGGTCGGCGACGCCTCCGATTTGTATGCCCTCTCCAAAGAGGAGATCGCCGAACGAGGCATTGAAGTGAAGCTTCGCCAGCGGGCAATAACCCTCATCGAGGGGCGCAAGCAGGTGGAGGCCGAGGACCTCCCCTCGGGCCGCCGCAGAAACGAGTCATACGACGCCCTTCTCATAGCGACGGGTGCCAGAGCCAGCCTTCCGAACCTTCGCGGCCTCGAAGGGGACAATTTTTTTACGCTGCACGACTTCGTAGACGGGCGGCGGCTCAAGGCGTTTCTCGACGCCGAGAAGCCTCGCTCCGCGCTGGTCTGGGGCAGCGGCTACGTCGGCCTTGAAATGGCCGAAAACTTCGCCAGAAGAGAAATGGCCGTCACGCTGATAAACCGCTCCACCAGGATCATGCGGACGCTTTGCGGCCCGCTGGCATCACGGCTGGTCAAAGAACTTGAGGATCGGGGCGTCCGCCTTCTTTTAGAAACCCGCGTCGGCGAAGTCGTCCGGGCGAAGGAGCGCATAACAAGTTTCGAGACGGACCGCGGTTCGCTCAAGGCGGACATCTTCCTCGTGGCCACCGGCGTCGAACCCAACACCGGTTTCCTGAAGGGTTCCCCGCTGCCCATGGCTCAAAACGGCGCCTTGATGGTGGACGAATTCTGCGCCACGGGCGCGCATGGAATATGGGCCGCCGGCGACTGCTGCGGAACGGCCCATATCATCACCGGGCGGCCTGTTTACCTGCCTTTGGGCACCACCGCAAACAAGATGGGCCGCGTCGCGGGTGCCAACATCGCCGGAGGGCGCGAGCGATTCCCAGGAGTCGTGGGCACCGCCATCACTCGCGTCTTCGGCCTGGAGGCGGCCGTGACCGGGCTGAGCCTGGAGGAGGCGGAAGCGGGCAGCTTCCACCCCGTTTCAATTGCAATCGAGGCGGGCAGCCGCGCCGGTTATTTCCCCGGAGGAGGCGCAGTTTCGGTTCACTTAGTTGCCGGTCGCGACGGCCGGCTGCTCGGCGGGCAGGTCGTCGCGCCGGAGGGAGCCAAGGGGCGCATTGACACGCTTGCCGCCGCGATCACGGCGGGAATGAAGCTGGATGATTTTTGCTACCTGGACCTCTCCTACGCTCCGCCCTTCGCGCCAGTCTGGGACCCGCTCATCGTCGCCGCCGGGGCGCTAAGATCTAAGCTCTCGCAAGGTCAGCGAACCCAAGGAGCATGAGGCCCACGGAGAGATAACCATTTAAGGTAAAAAATGCGGCGTTGATCCTGGCGATGTGGCCCGGGCCTATCAGGGCGTGCTCAACAGCCAACAGCAGCCCCGAAAGGCCCACGCCCAGCCAGAAAAGCCATCCGGCACCAACGCTCCAGGCCGCTCCCGCGTAACAAAGGACCGTCAACAGGTGAAGCAGCCCGGAAGCCCAGAACGCTGGCATGACGCCAAACCTGGCCGGAAACGAAAAGAGGCCGTGCGCCCGGTCGAACTCCACGTCCTGCAAAGCGTAAAGCAGGTCGAACCCCGCCACCCAGAGGGTGACGGCGGCGCAGAGCCACCAAGCTGGCGGCGCGAACGATTCCTTGACCGCGATCCAGGCGCCCAGCGGTGCTATGCCGTCCGTAAAGCCCAGGACAAGGTGGCAGAGCCAAGTAAAACGTTTCGTCAGCGAGTAACCCAAAAGAAAAACAAGCGCCACCGGAGAGAGCGCCAGGCAGAGAGGGTTCAAGAACGCCGCGGCCGCCACCATTAGCGCGAGCGAAGCCGCCAGAAAACCCCACGCGAAGGACCGGCTGATTTGTCCCGTGGAGAGCGGCCAGCGCATCGTGCGGGGGTTTGTTTTATCGAACCGAAGATCCGCGATCCTGTTGAACGTCATCGCGGCGCTGCGCGCGCCAACCATCGCCACGAGCACCAGGCCAAGAATTCTAAAGCCGGGCCAGCCCTTCGCCGCCCAAGCCACGGCGAGAAGCGCGAAGGGCAGCGCGAAAACGGTGTGCGGAAACTTGATCATCTCCAGCACCGCTTTAACGCTGGCGAGCAGTCTCATGATCCGTGCGGCTCCGGCTGGATTATTTCCATCGGTTGCCGAAATCACTCGTCAACCCAAGGTGGTCAAAAAGGCGCATTATGAAGTGGTCCGCGACGTCGTCGAGCGTTTCGGGGCGATGGTAGCAAGAAGGGATGAATGGAATGATAAGGGCGCCCGCCTCGCGCAATGTCACGAGGTTCCTGAGAAGCACAAGGGACATCGGCGTTTCTCGAACCACGACCAACAATGGCCGCCCCTCCTTGAGCGCCACTTCGGCGCAACGGTGGCCGAGCTTCTGGCCGGACCCGGAGGCTACCGCGCCCACCGTGCTGGCGCTGGCCGGAATGACAACCGTCCCCGCAACCGGATAGGAGCCCGAAGCTACCGGCGCGCGCAGCTCCGTTTCGCCGTACACGGCAAGTTTTGAACGGTTGGGCAGGGCATCGAGGAATGCGCGGAGCTTCTTGCTCTCCTCTTGTTCAAACACGAGCTGGAAAGCCTCGGATGCGGTGAAGTGGACGCGCTGAACTTCTTTGCTTGACAACAACCGGGCTAGAAAACGGCCCGAGAGCCTTGCGCAGGAAGCGCCTGAGGAGCAGACGACTATCTCCTTTCGTCCCTTGCTAGTTGGCATCGGACCTCGCCTGTTGCGCCAAGTAGCTTCGCAGCACATCCACGGCATCGGCGGGCGCCTCGACAAAAAGAAAGGCCGCTTCGTAGGGAGGTTCGTATGAGGAGCGCAGGCAGATCGCCTCGGCCGAAAATCCGCCCTCTGGCAACTCCAGTTGGATCATCACGCGCCTTGGTGTCGGCAGGGGGGCGCCCAACTGGCCCAAAAGCCCCCTGGCGCTGATGTTTTTGACGACGATGGGTTGCTGGTCGAGGCCATTTACGGTGAACGAACCGTGCAACGCCACTTTGTAACGGTATGTGCTTCGGCGTTCATCCATGGCGGCATCATCCTCCCTGCTACTAAATATGCTACAAAACCTGCCGTTGTCAACGACTGCTCTAATCCGAAATTCCGCGATAGAAATGTCTTGCCTCTGATGGGGGTGCCGAAGGCCCCCAATCCCTTGCCGGGTGACGGGCCATTTTGCTTGAACGATTCATTCACCAACATTCCCCGGCCATTCCTAATATCCATCGCGGGATTGGGGCTAACTTCAATCTATTCCGCACGCCATTCGCGCCCTTGCCAGCGTCTTGGCGGCGACGGCGCGCGCGCGCGCCGCGCCGGCCTTCAGGATATCCTGCACGTCGCCAGGGCGTTTGGCCATCTCTTTCCGCCGCTCGCGCGCCTCCTTGAAGGTTTCGTCCAAAATCGCGGCCAGCCTCTTCTTGGCCTCGGAATACTTGAGCCCGCCCTTGAGAAAGCGCTCTCTCCACTCGGCCGTCTCCTCCGTGGCCGCGAAAAGCTTCAGAAGATTGAAGACGTTGTTGGAGTCCGGGTCCTTGGGCGCCTCGATTGGAGCGGAGTCGGTGACAATGGCCATGACGCGCTCCCTGAGCGCCTTGCCTTCGAGAAAAATACCGATGTCGTTGCCGTATGATTTGCTCATCTTCTGGCCGTCAATGCCTGAAACCACGCCGGCCTCGGGAAGAATGCGCTCCTCCGGAATGACGAAGGTTTCGCCGTACTGGTTGTTGAACTTCAGGGCGATGTCCCTCGTCACCTCCACGTGCTGCTTCTGGTCCTTGCCCACCGGGACGACGTTCGCGTCCACGATGAGGATGTCGGCGGCCATCAGCACGGGGTAGGCGAAGAGGCCATGGTCCGGCGCGATCCCCTTGGCGAGCTTGTCCTTGTAAGAGTGGCACCGCTCCAGAAGGCCCATTGGAGTGACGGTCGTCAGAAGCCACGCCAGCTCGGGAACCTCGGGAACGTCCGACTGGCGGTAGAAGGTTACCCGCGAGGGATCGAGCCCAAGGGCGAGGTAATCGAGCGCCACGTCCCTTACGTGCTCCCTGAGAAGCGCCGGGGCCTTCACCGTCGTGAGCGCGTGGAAGTCGGCGATGAAGTAGAACGCCTCGCCCTTGTCCTGAAGATCGATGTG